>JBASTF010000203.1:0-4869 GCA_049274755.1 Rubrivivax sp.
GCGCGCCCGCCGCGCGCTACCGCCGCAGCGTCGACCAACACCTCGCGCGCGTGCTCGGCCGCCACCGGCTGGACGCCGACACACGGAGGGTGCTGCCGTGACGGTCGCCCTGCGCGCCCAGCCGGCAGCGACGGGCATCGAGATCCAGCACCTAGTCAACGTCAGCGGCGGCAAGGACTCGACCGCCGTCTACCTGCTGGCGCTTGAATCCGGCCGCTCGTTCCGCGCCATCTTCGCCGACACCGGCAACGAGCACGAACTGACGCACGAGTACCTTGCCCGCCTGCACGAACGCACCGGCGGGCCGAGGGTCGAGACCGTCAGGGCCGACTTCTCCCGACAGCTCGCCGTCCACCGCGACTACGTGCTGCGCGAATGGCCGAAACAGGGCATCGCGGACGAGATCGTGCAGGAAGCCGCGCGACTCCACGAGCCGACCGGGAATCCCTTCCTTGACCTGTGCATCAGCAAAGGCCGGTTCCCGTCGCGGATGGCGCAGTTCTGCACCGGCGAACTCAAGGAAATCCCGATCACGACGCAGATCGTCGGGCCGATGCTGAAGCAAGGCCCGGTGCTGCAATGGCTGGGCGTGCGCGCGGCCGAGAGCGCACATCGCGCGCGACAGCCGCGGTTCAACCGCCACGAGTCCGGCTCGATGCTCTGGCGGCCGATCTTCCGCTGGAGCATCGAGGACGTCTGGGCGCAACACCGGCGCCACGGCATGCGCCCGAACCCGCTGTATGCCCTCGGCATGGGGCGCGTCGGCTGCATGCCCTGCATCAACTGCAGGAAGGACGAGCTCCGCCGCATCGCCGACCGCTTCTCCGCGCACATCGACCGCATCCGGCGATGGGAGGACGTGGTATCGGCCGCCAACAAGCGCCGCTCGGCCACCTTCTTTCCCGCCGTCACCGATCCGACCGACGCTGATCGTCCCGGCACCTATTCCCGCATCGACGCGCTGGTGGCATGGAGCCGCACGACGCGCGGCGGCAGGCAGTTCGCCCTGTTCTTCGACGAACAGCCCGGCAGCGGATGCACCTCCGACCTCGGCCTCTGCGAGGCGCCACCGCGCCGCACCAAAGCCACTGCTGCACGCACCTCCGCGCTGGCGGCAGGCACTTCCCCCAACTTTGAGGACACGCCGCCATGACGCTTCGCCACGTTCGCTCCTGTTTCTGGCTGTATGGCCTGGTATCGGCCCTGGCGATGCCGGCCGCGTTCGGGCAGTCGCCTCCGCTGGTCGTCGTCGAGGACCGGGGTAGCACCTCGGCGCTGCCGTACTACGAAGCGCTGAACCTCCAGCCGCGCACCGACCGGCCGACGCCGCGCATCGACGTTCCGCGGCCGCCGGCGACGCGCTTCAGCGAGGCCGACATGCTGCCCGTGCGCTCCGCACGGCTGTCACCCGGCGATGTGAGCCGCAGGGTGATCCAGGCACCGGGCCTGAAGCCGATTTTCTTGGTCGGCGATGACGACCGTTCGCGCGCCTGGCTGAGCAAGCGTGCCGACGCCTTGCGTGCGCTCGGCGCGATGGGCCTGGTCGTCAACGTCGAGACGGTCGAGGGCCTCCGCACGCTGCGCCAGCTGGTGCCGGGCGTGCCGATCGCGCCCGCGGCAGGCGATGACCTGGCCGCGCGCCTGGGGCTGCGCCACTACCCGGTGCTGGTGACGGCCACGGGCATCGAGCAGTGAAGCGCCCGCCATGGCCCAGCGCTACTCGATCGAGGTATTGCTGCGGCCAGCGGTGGAGCTTTACACCGTCGCGGTGTGTGCGGGCGCCGCGCTGGTGTGCCTGGCGGCACCGTGGTCGCTCGCGCTGAGTCCGCTGCTGGGCCTGGGCAGCGCCTTGGCCTTCCTCGGCTACGGCGCCATCCGCCTGCGCGACGCGCTCGTGATCCTGCGCTACCGGCGCAACATCCGCCGGCTGCCGCGCTACGTGATGACCAGCCGCGACGTCCCGGTCAGCCAGCAGCGGCTGTTCATCGGCAAGGGCTTCCGCTGGGAACAGCAGCACACGCACCGGCTGATGCAGACCTACCGGCCAGAGTTCCGGCGCTACGTCGAGCCGACGGCGACCTATCGCATCGCGCGCCAGCTCGAGGAGCGACTGGAGTTTGCGCCTTACCCGGTTTCCAGGCTCGCCAAGGTACTGGCCTGGGACAGCCCGCTCAATCCCGCGCGGCCGCTGCCGCCGGTCGGCGGCATGCCGCGGCTGCACGGCATCGAACCGAACGAAGTCGACGTGTCCCTGCCGCTGCCCGAGCGCGTAGGCCACACCCTGGTCCTGGGCACCACGCGCGTTGGGAAGACGCGGCTGGCCGAGCTGTTCATCACGCAGGACATCCGCCGGCGCAACGCTGCGGGCGAGCACGAAGTGGTCATCGTCTTCGATCCCAAGGGCGACGCGGACCTGCTCAAGCGCATGTACGTCGAGGCCAAGCGCGCCGGCCGCGAACGCGAGTTCTACATCCTCCATTTGGGCTGGCCTGAAATCAGCGCGCGCTACAACGCCGTGGGACGCTTCAGCCGCATCAGCGAAGTCGCCACACGCATTGCAGGTCAGCTTTCTGGCGAAGGCAATTCGGCGGCTTTCCGGGAGTTCGCGTGGAGGTTCGTCAACATCATCGCGCGCGCGCTCGTGGAACTGGGGCAGCGCCCGGACTACATGCTGATCCAGCGACACGTCGTCAACATCGACGCGCTGTTCATCGAGTACGCCAGCCATTTCTTCGCGCGCACGGAGCCGAAGGCCTGGGAGGTGATCGTCCAACTCGAAGCGCGGCTCAACGATAAGAACATCCCGCGCAACATGATCGGCCGCGAGAAGCGCGTGGTCGCGCTCGAACAGTACCTCTCGCAGGTGCGCGTGTACGACCCGGTGCTGGACGGCCTGCGCAGCGCCGTGCGCTACGACCGTACCTACTTCGACAAGATCGTCGCCAGCCTGTTGCCGCTGCTGGAGAAGCTGACCACCGGCAAGATCGCGCAGCTGCTGGCGCCCGACTATTCGGACCTCAACGACCCGCGTCCGATCTTCGACTGGATGCAGATCGTGCGCAAGCGCGCCGTCGTCTACATCGGCCTGGACGCGCTATCGGATGCCGAAGTCGCCGCAGCGGTCGGCAACAGCATGTTCAGCGATCTCGTGTCGGTCGCCGGGCACATCTACAAGTTCGGCATCGACGACGGCCTGCCGGGCGCGGCAGCGGGCATGAGGGTGCCCATCAACGTTCACGCGGATGAATTCAACGAACTGATGGGCGACGAATTCATCCCGCTCGTCAACAAGGGCGGCGGCGCGGATCTGCAAATGACTGCCTACACGCAGACCCTCAGCGACATCGAGGCACGAATCGGCAGCAAGGCGAAGGCCGGTCAGGTGATTGGTAATTTCAACAACCTGATCATGTTGCGCGTGCGCGAGTCGGCGACCGCGGAGCTGCTGACCCGACAACTGCCCAAGGTCGAGGTCTACGCCACGACCTTGATGAGCGGCGCCACCGACAGCTCCGACATCCACGGCCCGACCGACTTCACCTCCAATACCCACGACCGCATCTCCAGCACGAGCGTCCCGATGATCGAACCGGCGCACGTCGTCGGGCTTCCCAAGGGCCAAGCCTTCGCGCTGATGCAGGGCGGCAACCTCTGGAAAGTGCGCATGCCGCTGCCGGCGCCCGACCCCGACGAAGTGATGCCGCAGGATCTGCAACAGCTCGCCGGCTACATGCGGCAGCACTACGCTGAGGCCGGCGACTGGTGGGAGGGCCGCGCCACGCCGGGCCTGCAGGACACGCCTTTGCCGGACGACCTGCTCGAAGGCTTCCGCCACATCGCCGGCACCGAAGGCGCGGCGGAGGAGGCGCGGCCGTGAAGGACCCGGCCGCCACCGCCCAGCGCCAGCAGGTCCGGCAGCAGGGACTGCTGGCCAGCATCGTGACGATGCCCCTGCGGTTCTTCGGCGTGCTGATCGGATCGCTGCTGCTCTGCATCCTGGTCGAGTGCATCGGCATGCACTTCTTCTGGCCCGAGCAGGGCTGGCGCCACGCCCAGGGCATGCTCGACTTCGAGCTGAACCAACTCTCGACGCACTTCACCCGCAGCGCCGTCGTGCAGGAGCCGGGCCGCACGGCGCACTGGCTGGTCGAGCGCTCGTACGAATGGATCTTCGTCAAGAGCGGCCTGCTCGACTGGATGAGCAACGCCGCCGCGCAGGCGCGCGCGCCCAGCCACGGCGGCACGAAGGACTTCCGCTACTACGTGAGCCAGGTCTACGTCTGGAGCGAGAGCTACCTGATCGCCGCGGCATACACCACGCTTACCTTCATCGTCCGGCTGCTGGTGCTGGTGCTGACGTTGCCGCTGTTCCTGATGGCGGCGTTCGTCGGCTTCGTCGATGGATTGGCGCGGCGCGACGTGCGCAAGTTCGGTGCCGGCCGCGAGTCCGGCTTCGTCTACCACCGCGCGAAAGCCTCGGTGATGCCGCTGATCGTGTTGCCGTGGGTCGTCTACCTGGCGTTGCCGATCAGCGTGCATCCGCTGCTGATCCTGCTGCCCAGCGCGATCCTCCTGGGTGTCGCCGTGTGCATCACCGCGAGCACCTTCAAGAAGTACCTCTAGCCGCCACGCATTTCCGTCCATCAATCGGGGCCTGCGCAGGTCCGGATTGTTTGCGGCGCGCATCGGCCTGCGTCGAGAGCATTTCGCCATTCCTCGTGATTCGCGGGCTGGCAAATGCGGATGACCGTTCCTCCTATCGCCGACTGGCGCTGCGTGCTGGGCCTGTTGCTGGCGCTGTGCATCGTGCTGGGTTTCCCGGTACGTGCCCAGGCCGACGACGCAAGCCACGAGCACGCGCGCCTGGCC
>JBASTF010000204.1:0-3388 GCA_049274755.1 Rubrivivax sp.
CTGCGCGCGGTGCAGGTGCCGCCCTATGGCGGCGACACGACCTGGGCCGATACGCAGCTCGCGTGGCGGATGCTGAGCCCGACGATGCAGGCCATGCTTCGCCCGCTGAAAGTGCATATGTCGGCCGAGGCGAACGTGGCGACGCAGGAGAAGATCAGCGGGAAGCCGATGGCCTTTGCCAATGACGACCGGCGCTCCTCTGCGCTCAACGGCAATTTCCACCCGCTGGTGCGCACGCATCCCTTTACCGGGCTGCCTTCGCTCTATGTGGACGAGGTCTATGCCGTGGGGATCGAGGGGATGACCGAGGCAGAAAGCCGCCCGATCCTCGATTTCCTGACGCGGCATATCACGCAGGCGGGCTTCACCTGCCGCCTGCGCTGGGAACCCGGCATGATCGCGATGTGGGACAATCGCGCGGCGCTGCATCTGGCGCCGAATGACTATGATGGGTTCCGGCGGGAGATGTATCGCACGACGATGGCTGGGGAGCGGCCGGAGTAGTTTCCTCTTTCGTCACGCCGGGCTTGACCCTGGGGCCAGCTTTTTCTGCGGGCGCAGGGTTTGCAGCAAAAAGCCTAACCCCGGATCAAGTGCGGGGTGACGGTTGGCTCAACTAGATGCCTGCGGTCGTTTTGGTTCGTTGTGCTGCTGCGCAAACCAAGGTTGAGCGACCTCGTGAACGAATAAACCTAGCTCCTCCACGCAGCGATCAAAAGTGCTGCTGGTCTCTGCATTGAAACGATGATGATAGCAGTAGCCAGTGTGCCTTCGGATGATGACGTGACCCCCAGCTTTCCCCCAGCTGGGATTAGAGCCGGGCCGTTTTGTTGCGCATGAGCGCGGGGTAAGCAATGGCCTGTGCAGCGGAGCCCGTAGGGCGTAGCGGAGCAGGCCATTGCTTATGTAGTTCGGCGGCGAATGCCGCCGGGGTCTCGTAGCCAAGGGCTGAGTGTGGCCGTTCGTGGTTGTAGTCCTCGACCCACGCCGCGATCTGAACTCGGGCATGGTCCATGCTGAGGAACAGCGTCTCGTTAAGTAGCTCATCGCGCATGCGACCGTTGAAGCTCTCGACGTAGCCGTTCTGCATTGGCTTGCCCGGCGCGATATAGTGCCACTCCACGCCGGCATCACCGCACCACGCGAGCACCGCGTTCGAGGTGAGTTCCGTGCCATTGTCGCTGACGATCATGCCCGGTTTGCCGCGTTCCGCGATGAGATCGGCCAGTTCCCGCACCAGCCTGCGCCCTGAGATCGAGGTGTCCGGCACTGCCCGCAGGCATTCCCGGGTCACATCATCGACGATGTTCAGCACCCTGAACCGACGACCTGACGCGAGCTGATCGTGGACGAAGTCCAAGCTCCAGCGCTGGTTGGGCAGCGCCAGAACCGGTGCCGGGGCACGTGCACCAATTGCACGGCGCCGATTGCGTCGCCGTCTGACTGCTAGCTTCTCCTCCCGGTAAAGCCGCTGGGTCTTCTTGCGGTTGATCACGATGCCCTCCCGCCGCAGTAGGATGTGCAGACGGCGATAGCCGAACCGCCGCCGCTGCTGAGCCAACTCGCGCAGCTTCGAGCGAACCTCGGCATCGTCATCCCGCTGGGATCGATAACGCATGCTCTTCCGGTCAGCGCCGATGACACGACACGCCCGCCGCTCGCTCATCCCCAAAAACTCTTGGAGACGCGCGACCGCCTCTCGCTTGGCAGCGGGCGTCACCAATTGTGGGATGGTCCGCCCCCTTACGGAGCGACGCAGTCAGGTGCATTCTGGCTGTCTCATCGAGGAGGATCAGTTATGGCAGACGTAGCAGTGATCGGCATCGATATCGGCAAGACCTCGTTCCACCTGGTCGCCGTCGACGCCTCCGGTGCGATACAGTGGAAGAAGAAACTTAGCCGCTCTCAGCTGATGCGCCATATGGAAGGGTCACCGACCTGTTTGGTCGGCATGGAAGCCTGCTGCGGCGCTCACCACCTTGCGCGCGAACTGTCATCGCTTGGCCATGACGTTCGCCTGATGGCGCCCCAGTTCGTAAAACCGTTCCTCAAGTCCAACAAGAACGACTACCTCGATGCCGAGGCAATCGCCGAAGCCGTTCAACGACCCACAATGCGCTTCGTGCCGGCAAAGTCGGTTGATCAGCTCGACCTACAAGCTCTTCACCGCGTGCGTGAGCGCCTGGTGAGCCGCCGAACGGCGGTCATCAACCAGATCCGCGCCTTCCTGCTTGAGCGTGGTATCGTGTTCCGCGCCGGCCGCCGCCATATGGCACGCGAGATGCCACTGCTGTTCACCGACGAACGAACCACCCTGTCGCCGCGGATGCGGTTGATCCTGCAGCAGCTCTGGGACGAGTGGCGCAATCTTGAGGCCGACATCGCCTCAGTGACAAAGGAGATCGAGACGATCGCAGCCGCAGACGAGGGATGCCGACGCCTGCTCGCGATTCCTGGGGTGGGTCCCTTGGTCGCTACAGCACTTGTCGCAGCGGTCGCCGACGGAACCGGCTTCAAGCGTGGCCGCGACCTCGCTGCATGGCTCGGGCTCGTGCCCCGACAGCACTCCACCGGAGGCAGATCGACGCTGCTCGGCATGTCTAAGCGCGGCAATAGTCACTTGCGACGCCTGTTCATCCACGGCGCAAGATCGGCCAGTCTGCACATGAACCGGGAGCGCGGACACGGACCGTGGTTGAGCCAGCTTGAAATGCGAACTCATAAGAATATCGCGGTGGTCGCGCTGGCGAACAAGATCGTGCGTATCAGTTGGGCGGTGTTGGCTCGGCAGGAAGAGTATCGGCCACCTGTGCCGATCGCCGCCTGACGGCAAACACCTCGCGGAGAAGTCTGCAAGTCGAGGAGTGATGGCAAGCAGTCGATGGTGTCACGACCGAAGCCTGGTTCAAAAATGCAGTCTTCCAAGGCTGGACCAATTGTTAGGCCGGTCGTGCGCGTATCCCATCATGGCCAGGGATCGAGATGTCCCACACACAGGCCGGATACATTTACGCAGACTGTGCCGCCAACCACATCTCATGCTTGCCAGACGGGGGCGGACCATACATTTTGACAGAAGATCCTTCAGGCCGGCGTTGTCGAGCATGACCTCGGCCAGCAGCCGCTTCAGCTTGGCGTTCTCGTCTTCGAGCGCCCGTAGCCGCTTCGCGTCCGACACTTCCAGGCCGCCATACTTGGCCTTCCAGTTGTAGATCGTCGCTTCCGACACGCCGTGCCGCCGAGCCAGGTCAGCGGTCTTCGCACCCGCCTCCGCCTCCTTCAGCACCCCAATGATCTGCTCTTCCGTGAACCTCGTTCGCTTCATCTGTCCGTCCTTCCAATGGGCGGACTCTAATCAAGCTTGGAGGAAAATCAGGGGGTCACGTCA
>JBASTF010000205.1:0-2140 GCA_049274755.1 Rubrivivax sp.
CCGGTCGCCAGCGACAATGTATCAGGGAATATCCTGGGGCCCTGTGAAGTGGGGGATGGACGCATTGGCTGTTCTGGTGGGTGGTGAACAACGACTGGTGTTGGGTGAGGCCTAACGTTCGAGCTAACCGGCCCGCGGAGGCAGACGATGGCTGGCCGCGGAAGGATGATATTCACTACGGCCTGGAGCGGCCAGACATTGGCTGCCGTAGTGGGTCTGGTGGTTGAGCGAGGGGTTAGGCGTCGCCGAGGTCAAACGCGCGGACTGTGCTCTCGGTCTGCACCCCAGAACGCGACGACCTCAAGAAAGTTGCCGCGCACGCGATAGTAGACGTGATAGCTAATGCGCCTAAGCAGCCAACGTCTTGCATCCGGCGACTTCGAGTTTTCTACCTTCGTTCCAATACCTGGAAACTCTACGAGCAGATCAAGGGCTTCGCGAAGGTCAGTAGAGACCGCACCAATTGCAGCGAGCCGATTCTCGCTCCACCACGCTGCTGCTTCGTTGATCTCGCGCCTAGCGCGAGGCTTGATTCGGACGGCCAGTGTCAAGATCAGCCGTACTTGCGTAGTTCTGCGAAGAGTTCCTCAGCAGAGATACCATCTTCTCGGTCCGCCTCCTCCAAGGCATTCTCGAGTTCTTTGCGGAGCAGCGGCGACAGGCGGACAGAGCCCTCCTGCTGAGCAACGAAGACTCCAACCTCTGCTCCTTCGGGGAGAGAGCCGTGGCTAAGGACGATCTTGCCCTCGACAACAGTGCCTTTGACGACTTGCATGGCGAGATGGTACTCCTGCCGCGGAGGTGGGGCGTGGGAGGTGCTGCTTGCGAGGCCTAACGTTCGAGCTAACCGGACTGCGGAGGCAAGCGCCGGCTGGCCGCGGAGGGATGATTTCTATGATGGCCTGTAGCGGCCAGACGGTGATTGCCGCAGCGGGTCCGGTGGTTGAGCGAGGGGTTAGGCGTCATCTCGCTCCCAGCGAACAAGGGTTCCGTTCCAAGTGCCGCGACATTCCGGTGGTGTGAAGAACGTTGCTTTGAAGCGCGTCTGATTGGATGGATTCACCTTGAACCGGTCGCCGATCAAGCGCTGGATCTCGTCATGTCTTTGCCGCTCGGCTGGAAGGGCGGGATGAGAGTTCATATCAACTTCTCCTCTCGCACGAGCCTCGTCCCATCGGCACCAAATTGCCCAGTCGTCAAGAATCAGGCCGAGTAGCTTCGAGTCGACAGGGGTGAGAAAGTACGTATCACTGTATTCATCTGCCGAGTGGTCGAACTCGGCCTCGTAGATGTGTGGTCTTCCTTCAAACTCTGCCACCCCGCGGCGAGGCCCGTCGTAGTAGTCGTTGATGGTCAGGACGCGGTCTTGATGCATTCGGGGCGCGTGGCTGCGAGCTGCGGTTTTTTGATGACGCCTAACGTTCGAGCTAAGGCGACCGTGGAGGCAGACGCCGCTTGGCCGCGGAAGGACAATTTCTACCACGGCCTGGAGCGGCCAAGCGGTGGCTGCCGTAGCGGGTCGCCGCCTTGAGCGAGGGGTTAGGCCTCACCTGCCGGCCACGTGCGGGACCAACAGTGTGTCTTTTTCTTCTGAAGAGGTGGGCTCCTGAAGAGCAGAGCCCACCCCGTCAATCACAGCGTCAAGATTAGCCAAGCTGCGATGGTCGCGAGCGCGATCACGTGCCTTGGCTTGACCTTGAGCTTCACGGCAAATGTAAAGTCCATGGCTTTCTCCATGAGTCTCGTTGCTTCGTGCCCGAAGGCGCCAGCTGAGCTATCTCGGAAGCCCACACCGAAGCAGGAGATAGAGCGATCCAGTCGCTCGGACTTTGTCGGCAGTCCGCACCGAGGCAGGAGATTGAGCGGATCCAGGCGCTAAGACATTTGTCGGAAGTCTTCACCGAGCAGGGAATGTCGTTTCCCAGGGACGAGTCCAGATTCTATATGCGAATCGAGAAGCGAGTGCAAGCGGCTGGTGAATCAGCTCGATGGCGCAGTGCGTGTTTGGTGAGGCCTAACGTTCGAGCTAAGCCGACCGCGGAGGCGGGACGGCTTGGGCGTGCAGCGCATGATAGCCAAAGGCGCTGCAGGCCCAAGCTGGCCTGCCGTAGAGGGTCGGCGCCTTGAGCGAGTGGTTAGG
>JBASTF010000206.1:0-106478 GCA_049274755.1 Rubrivivax sp.
GGCGAGCACGCCGCGCAGGCCCGCCTGGGCCAGAGCGTCGATCACGGTTCGCGCCAGCCGCGCGGGTTGGCGTCCGGCCATGCTGCCGAAGCCCACGTACACCGGCGCAGGGCCGGCCCCCAGGAACGCTTCAAGTGCCGGCGGCGGCCGCCAGGCCGTGGCCGGGGGCATGCGCCAGAAGCCCGTGGCCACCGCATGCGAAGGCCAATCCGGCGGTCGCGGCACCAGGCACTCGCTGTGTGCGTGCAGCAGCTCCACGGGCCTGCCTGCAGCGTCGTGCAGCAGGTCGATGGCAGCGGGACGCTGCGGCAGGCCCTGCTCGCGCCGCCAGCGCTTCACCGGGCCGGTGCCGAAGCGGGTCGACAGGGCGTTGACGAATTGGTAACCCCAACGCCGGGCAGCAGCGCCCGCGAGGCGGTCGGGCCAGGTCGGCAGCACTGGGCAGGGTCGTGCTGCCGTCGGCTGAACCATGGGCACCAGGGGCACCAGCACGGCTGGCACGCCCAGGGCCTGGGCGATGTCGGGAGCGCCCATGATCTTCAGGTGGTGCACGATCAGCTCAGGCCGGCAGGCCTGGGCAGCAGCCCAGCAGTCGCGCTGGATCTGCAGCTGCATGGGACCGACCCGACGCGCCAGGCGCAGCGCCGTGGACAACATGCCCAGGAAGCTGCCGCTGCGTTCCAGGGCTTCACGGCCGGCGGGTGAGTGGAGAAGCTCCAGGAACCCGTCGTCCATCGGCGCATGGCGAAGGCCGTAGCCCTCGATCAATGGCGCGAAGCGATGGCTGGCGCACAACGTGGCCTCGTGCCCTGCTTTCTGAAGGCCGATGCCCAGGGCGATGAAGGGCTCGATGTCGCCGCGCGACCCGAGCGTCAGCAGAAGCACACGCACCAGCCATATCGTGCCACGGCTCTGCGGGTCGCACCTTGGCACCCCAGGCAATTGCCATCCTGCCCAGTACCACCACGCCGGTGCGTCGTTTCGCCAAGCCCTGGACGGGAAGGGAGGCGCCTAAGGGCAGCAAGTGTTTAGGTTTGTGGGACACCTGCCCTCGGTCGTTGGCTGTTCCACGCGCTTCTGCGGGCGCCGGGCAGGTGTCCGCCAAACCTAAACAGAAGGCGACGATCAGGCACCTTGCTTTGCGAGTGCGGCGCCGACGCGGCCGCCAGCGACTCATGGGCTCGACATCACGGCGCGGCAGGTCGAACCCGTACCGACAGGTGATTGAAGCCCGACGGATCCGTCGTCTCCTTGACCTCCAGATAGCCCTGCTTGCGCACCAGCTCGCTCAACTTGGTGAACCCGTAGTTGCGCGGGTCAAACGACGTATTGTTCTTGTTGATGAACGACCCCACGGCCGACAGCGACGCCCAGCCGCTGTCGCGAGACGTCTCCGCGATGGCGTGGGTCAGCAGTCCTTTCAGATCGGGTACATCCGATACCGACACCGGTGACGCCGCCTCGGCCGGGCGCTTCAACACCTCCAGGAAGATGAACTTGTCGCAGGCGGCGATGAAGGGCTCGGGCGTCTTGCGCTCGCCGAAGCCGTAGACGACCTTGCCCGCCTCCCGCATGCGCGTTGCCTGGCGGGTGAAATCGCTGTCGCTGGACACCAAGCAGAAGCCGTCCAGGTTGCCGGCCTACAGCAGGTCCATCGCGTCGATGATGAACGCCGAGTCGGTGGAGTTCTTGCCCTTCGTGTAGGCGAACTGCTGCATGGGCTGGATGGCGTGGCGATGCAGATGATCCTTCCAACCCGCGAGGTTCGTCGTGGTCCAGTCGCCGTACGCGCGCTTCACGGTGGCTGTGCCGTACTTGGCCACCTCCTCCAGAAGCTCCTTCACCACGCTGGCCGATGCGTTGTCCGCATCGATCAGCACGGCAAGCCGGGCGGTGTCGTTGTTGGCCATTCGTTTTCTCCCTTCTGAACTGTTGCCTCAGGTACGGCCGGTCACGTCAGCGGGCGACGGCCCTGCGGAGCTCGGACCGGGCGCCGTAGTTGTCTGCAGACAGCATCGCCAGTACACGGTTCGCGATCTCGGCCCCGGACATGCCAACGTCAGCGGCTGCGGTCAGCCACAGCTGGCACGCCAGATCGAAGGCTCCGCCGACGTATCCCCCGTCGTCATCGACCCGCTCGAACGCCACCCGGTCGAGATCCAGGAACGCCGCAAGCAGCGCCATGGCCTCGCCCGGGAACCGCGGCAGCACTTCCCGCTGCACCTGCGTCACCCACACAAGGAGGTCCCTGCCAAACGCAGCGGCGTCCTCGTACCGGACAAACCGGTCGTCGAGCCTCCAGCTCTCCAGCCGCAGGCTGAACTGCGCACACAGCGCAGCCGGGTCGTCGCGCACCTTCAATCGCTCCAGGCGGGCGTAGACGGGCGGGAAGTCCTCGGCCAGCTCCAGCAGCACCTGCGCCAGCGTCGGTGCATCCTGGCTCGCCAGGAAGCTGGCGAGCCTTTCCTTGTCTCCAACGAGCTCCATGGGCACATTCTGCGGCGGTTGAGTTCGCAGGCCACCCGCTGCGCCAGCACAATGCCCAGCGAAGCAGGAGGCTCCCCATGCCCAGTTCCACCCTCACGCGACAGCGCACGCCCCTGGACGACTTCCCAGTCGACGCGTTTCAGGACTTCGCCGAGTTCGTGCGCCACGTGGCACCCCGCTGGCTGGATGGCAGCCGCAGCCTGAACCAACTGACGATGCGCCGCGCCCGGCTGCGCGAGATGGCGCGTGGTCGTCGTCGCGGCTACTGCGTCGTCAGCGCGCCGCCCTCGCGTGTCGGTTCAGACCGGGCCCTCATTCGGCGCAGGCGTTGAACCGTCGTCGCCATCCGGGTCTTCGCTCGTCACCGCACCCAGGCGCGCCACCAGCTCCCGCGGCTTCGGCCGGTACAGCTCGCCATCGCCGCACCCACGGTCCACCCAGTCCAGCGCCATGGCCGTGTACACAGGTGTCCAGGCATCTCCAGTGCGAAGCTGCAGAGCCGGGTTGGGCAGGTAGTGGCCATTGCTGGCCCGCACCCACAACTTGCGGGCGGGCACGTAGGTGCTGCTCACCTCGGCACGCGCCAGCACCTGGTTGACGTAGCTGCGCTTGCGGCGCTTGTCGCTCCACAACCAGGCGGGCAGCTGGGCCAGCACCTCGTGCAGCTGCTCCGCAAAAAACCCCTTCGCGTACTTGTGCGGCTCCAGCGCCCGCGTCACGCAGCAGGACCACTGCGTCTTGAGACCCGCCAGCATCAGCATCAGCACCCAGTACTCGCCCTGGCGCCGTTCCAGCCGAACGAGCCGGCCGTCGACCTGCACGTCCAGTGCCGCGGGGGCCAGCAGCGGGAAGACCGCCGGCAGCCCCATGGCCGCGAAGCCCAGCTCCTGCAGCGCCCGACTCACCGCACCGTCCCACGGCGTGTGGCCGAAGTCGTCGCGCAGCTGCGGATCGGCGCCCTTGTCCAGCAGCGCCTGCACTAGGGGCGCATTGCCGGCCACTGCCGCCAGCATCAGCGGCGTGGCGCCCACGGGCGTGCTGTGGTCGGGGCCGTACTGGTCCACCTGCTGCAGCAGGTCCTTGAACTTCTTCGCCTCCCAGGGCTGCAGGTGCCGCTGGCGCACCGCGGCCACGGTCTTCCGGGTCAGCCCTTCCAGCCGTTCCCAGGCGTCATTGCGGAAGCCGTAGCGGTTCGGCAGCAGCGACCCCGCGCCCCAGAACTGGCCTTCGTCGAGCAACTGCCTGGCCGCCGCGAAGTTGGCCTTGCCCAGCGCCGTGACCCACTCGTGCTGGCCATGCCACAGCGCATAGTCGAAGATCGTCTGCCGCGGCTTGGCGCTCGGGTTCTTCGGGTCCAGCGCCTTGGGCAACAGCTCTTCGACCAGCGCCCGGCTCCACGGTGTCCACGGCACCGGCTTGTGCTGCAGGAAGGCGTCGCGGATGGCCTGGGCCTGCTCTTCCTTGCCCTGCAGCTGCAGCTTGCGCGCTTCCTGGGCCCATTCCTCGCGCGTGGAGGCTCGCACGGCCTGCGCCTGCGCTTCGCCAGCCTGCAGGCCCAGCAACGCCAGCAGCGGGTGGCCGGTATCGCTCTCCACGAGCGTCAGCGTCTGCACGGCGCGCGTCATCGCCACGTACAGCGCGTTGACGTAGAACTTGTAGAGCTCCAGCGACTTGTCGGCCTTGTCCTTGGCGCGCCGGTAGTCGAGTCCGTCGGTCTCCAGTTCAGCCGGCAGCACGCCGTCGCACACCTCGGCGTAGGCCTGGCGCTGGCCCGAAACGATGTCCAGCAACAGCACGTGCGGGTACTCCAGACCCTTGGCCTCGTGCACGCTGAAGACCAGCGGCGTGCGAAAGCGCGAGCGGGCCGCCGGCTTGTCGTCGTCACGCAGCACGATCACGGCGTGCTGGGCGGACTGGCGAGTGGCCGCGTCCAGCACCTGCACGGCCGCGTCCTTGGCCGCCACCAGCGACACGCGACCGGCCTCGGGTGCGGTGCTGCGCACCAGGAAGTTGCTCTCGCGGTCCACCGAGCCGAAGCGCGCCTGCTTGATCTTCAGCAGCCGGTTGGCCAGGTCGGTGACGGCGCGGGTGTTGCGGTAGTTGGCCTGCAGCAACTGCAGCGGCTGGCGCTGTGCAGCGTCGCCGGCCAAGCCGTGCCATAGCAGGCTCTTCAGTGCTGCCCAGCTGAAGAAGTTCGGGTGGACGATCTGGTGGCTGTCGCCGCACAGGATGAACTGGCCCGGCTTCTTCAGCAGGGCCAGCACCAGGGCCAGCTGCACCGGCGTCAGGTCCTGCACTTCGTCGATGACGATGAAGTCGTAGACCGGTTCAGTCGTCTCGGCGATCTGCGTGCGCCACGCGTGGGCGACGAGGTTGCTGTCGTACAGGCCCGACTCGCCCAGCCACGCCACGTAGCGCTGGAACAGGCCATGGGCGACTTCCCGCTGCGCGCCGTTCAGCAGGCTCTGCCGCGTCCCCAGCGCCAGGTAATCGGATAGGGACAGGGGCCCGCCGGGCTGGGCGCCGATCACGCCACGGAACTCTTCGAAGAGGGCCTGGGCGTCCATCGCGCCGGAAGGTCCCCCCAGCAGGCGCAGCGCCTGCCGGTGGCGGTCGCACCAGCCGGCGAAGGCCGGCAGCGTGACCTCGCGGCCGGGTGGTACGCGCAGGGTCTCGAGCAGCTCGCGGTAGCTGAGGAAGTCGACCTCCTGCTTCGGGTTGTCGAAGCCGTGGGCCGCGTGCAGCGCACGGGCGCTCTGTGCCAGGTAAGCCGACAAGGTGACGTACAGCACCCGCCCCTCGGCCTCGCGCAGGCGGGCAAGCGTGACGGCGGTCTTGCCGGAGCCGGCCGAGCCGATGACGACCAGTGGCGCCGGATGGCGGAAGGCACCGTCCTGCGCCTCGTCGAAGACGATGGGCTTGTCCAGCAGTTCGAACTGAGTTCGGCCGGGACCCAGCCAGCGCAGCGGCGTGGCATCGGCACCCAACGCCGGCGCTGTCGCCTCGGTGGCGGGCTCGCGCTCAATCTTGGCCTCGTCCACCACCGCGCAGCGCAGGAAGCGGCTCTTGTCGTAGGCGTGGTTCTCGATGACTTCCAGCGCCAGGCAGAAAGTGGTGGTGCCCTCGCCTTCCGCCACCCGGGCGAACTGCAGCAACAGCCGGTTGGCGTAGTCGAGCTTGGCGCGGTAGTACGGCCCGGCGTTCAGCTTCTTGACATCGGCCCAGCGAAAGTCGTCGGCCTCGATGGCCGCCCGCAGCTTTTCGAAGGCGGGCTTGACGCGGCGGAGATCGAGGTCCTTGTAGAGAAGCAGGCGCATGCGGCTGGAGGGCGGGACTGGCGGGAATGGGGCGCCGCCATTCTCACCGCCAGCCTCCGCGCTACGGGGTATTGACCGGCGCTGGCAGCAGCGTGATCGCACCCATCGCCTTGGTCAGAGCTTCGGCCACAACCTCTTCCGGCGCCAGCGTTTCGCTGAAAGCCTTGGCCAATACGCGCATCGCTTGCGTGCCATCGGTCCCCACCAGCGTGACAAATGCATAAGCCGACTGATCGACCTTCTTCCAGTCCTCGCATCGCGACAGGCAGATGCCCCGCGGGTCGCCTGTCAGCGCCTTGTTAAATGCACCCTTCACGCCCGTGGCCTCGCCAAGTACGTCGGCCATCCGGCTGACCGCCAGGCCGCTCCAGAACGGCGTGGTGGCGACCTGCAGCGCGGCCACGTTCAGGGCGACCCCCACAGCGGTGTTGGCCGCCTCATCGGGCGTGGCGCTTCGGTTGCCCGCGGCGGCGGCCAGTGTCTTTTCAGTGACCTCGCCCATCGCCACCTTCACACCTTTGTAGAACACTGGGCCTCCCATCAGGACCACGTCACCTCGGATGGACAAGGTCGCCTTGGCCGCCGACCGCTCGTGCGTGGTCTGAATGCCCCGTGCCTCCAGAGCCGAGGCCATGGCCTTCGTCAGCGAAGGGCTGCGGTCGAATTCGACGAACAAGGGCAGATGCACATCCCCCAGCAGCTCAATCCGGCCGCTGGCCTGGGTTTGGATGGCACCGGCGGCGAGCTTGGCCACGGGCGCTTCTGCTTGCGCCAGTGCCCAGGGTGCAGCCAGCAGCAGAGCCAGCGACAGGGTCAGGCTGTGAACGATGCTGCGCGGGTCTTGGATGCGGATGTTCAAGGTTTCTCCCTTGGTGGTGATGGAGTGAAGGGGGGGGGGGGGATGGGGCAACAGGGTGGGGCGATGGCGGGCCAGCCTGTTGCGAGGGCCGGTCCTTGGGTGGGGCCGATCTAACGCCTGAGCATCTCGTCGTGCCGCAGACGCCCCGCTTCGGACGACGCCACCTGGGCTTCGTCCTTCTGGCCAAAGCGCGCCCTTACCCACGGCTCACAGTACGCAGCCAACTGACTGGCGCTGACGTACCGCTCCTCGCCCCAGTAGGCCTTGGCCTCCGTCGCACCGGTCATGAGCCGTGTGACCAGCTCGGCGTGCGGCCGCAGGAAGTAGATGACGTTGTGGCAGCGCAGCAGCGGTGCGACGGTCTTGCCGCTCTCAATTGCCACGGCCATCGCCGCCGCCAGGGTCTGCAGCACGCCCGAGCAAGGGATGTCGCGCTGCCACTGCTCGGGGCGGTGCGACCGCCGGCTCTGGGACTTGTATTCCAGCGACAGCAGGCCCTGCCCGTGCCGCAGCACGGCGTCGGGTTGCGCGATCAGCGGGTGGGCCACGAAGTTCTTGCGGTCCTGCTCGCTGTAGAGCAGCGCCGGTCGCGCCGCCTTGAATACCGGCAACATCCGTCGGGTGAAGTCGGTTTCGCGGTCCACCTCGTCGGGGTTGAAGAAGCGAGCGGAGATGTCGCAGCCGTGCACGGCCCGGCGGTCGGTCCAGGTCAGTTCCATTGAAGGCTCCTTGGGCTGTTCAGTGATCGGGCTGGGAAGCGGCTGCGGCGCTGGCAGCGCGGCTGCGGGCCGGTGGGCTGGCTGCTGAAGCCGCCTTGTGGGTCGTCTTCCCCACGCCGGAAGAAGGCGTCGAGGCGGTCGTCGGCGCGCCCTTGATGACGATGCCGTTCGCGCCCAGCTCCACAGTGACCCCACCAGGTTTGGGCGTCCCGGGTGGAAGGGCTGCTGGTGCCTCTGACAATCCCGGCGGCGGCGGGGTGTGCGGTTGCTGGCGCTGGTTGCCTGGGAACAGCCACCAGACCGCCCACAAGGCGAGCGCCCCGACGACCAGGCCCCAGCCGCCGTTGGTGGCGGCGTTGAGGTTCAGGCCCGAGCTGCTTGCAGCCGAGGGCTGCCGTACGGAGATGGGGCGGTCACCGCCGACGCCTTCCTCTGTGAGCTCGGTGCCCAGCGTGAAGTCTCTGTCCATGTCGATCCTCCTGGATCGTGATGTATGAATTAGTGTGTGTACGAATGAGTGTACGTACTGGACAGTGCTGGGGTGCAGACACGTGTCCAGGTCAAGTTCGGGAGTCGGGTGCGCCAGCTCAGGCTGGTGTCTGGCCTGACGCAGGAGGATCTGGCCCACAGCTGCGGGCTCTTCCGCACTTACCTGAGCCGGATCGAGAATGGCGCTGCCAACCCGACGCTGACGATGATTCACGCGCTGGCCAGCAGCCTGCGCGTGCCAGTGATCGCGCTGTTTGAGGAGGACGTTGCGCCGAATGTCTCCAAGCGCAAGACACCCAAGCCGTAGCCGCCCTCACAGCGGGCTCCCCGCCTCGAGGGCAAGGCTGGCCGCCGAGCGGCTGTAGGCCGCCGGGCCGCGCAGCCTCTCCAGCAGCGCCTGCACCTGCCAGGTCAACGCGCCGTCCGCCCAGCGGCGCACCGTCCGGTTCGGCGTCACCTGCAGCAGCAAGTCATTGGCCTCGTACTGCATGAGCTGCACGAACGACCCACTGCGGCTGCCGACAGCCCATCGGTAGGTGTCCAGGTCGAGAAGCGCCCAGCGCATCAAGTCGCCCAGGCGGGCGCGCGGGCCGCGAACATCTGTCAGGCGGATCACCAGCTCCTCGCCCTGCCCTTCGACGCGCACCGGGTTCAGGGCGCAGGCACGCAGCAGCAGGTCTTCCATCGCCCACAGGACGTCCTGGGCGCTGACGATGACCGCGCTGTCGGCATCAGGCGGGGCCGTATCCAGCAAGGGCTGCCGCGCAGCTTCGAAGGGCACCAGCGCTGGCGGCAGGCTGGTCACGCCTCCTGCTGGCATCTGACGGAGCATTCGCATCGCCGCGCGCAGGGCCGTTGGCATGAACCATTCGGTGTGGCCGTCCAGCTGGTGCGGCGGCAACGCGCGCTGCGTCGCCAATCCGCGGTGCAGCGAGCGTTCGATCTGCCGGGCGCGCAGCGGGCTGGGCAGCCAAGCGGCGTGCGACGCCTGAAGGTCGAGTTCATCGGCCATGAACTCGGGCAGTCGCCGCACCCGCGTCATGGGCTCGATGGCCCAGCCGATCTTGAAGCGCTGGCCGTCGTGCCGTTGGAGCAGGTACACGGCTGCCGATGATGCGCGGTCCTGCCCGTTCGGGGTTCCCATCGTCGTCATGGCCGCACCCCCGGGTGCTCGTCGGTGCGGTAGGTGTAGCCACCCAGCGCCTTGAGGAACGCCGCACCGCTGAGCCGGCTGGCCTCGTAGAGCAGCCTGGCAGCGTCGACCAGCGGGTCAGGCTGGCTCGCCTCGACCCACAGGAGGCCGGTGACTTCGAGAGACAGGTCGTCCTGTTCGCCGATGAGCGGCCCGACCCGCGCCTGGCGTACCGTGGCATCGTCGAGCAACATGATCAACACGTCGGCCTGGTCGATGGGCGACAGCCCACGCTCGGCGACCACGCCGAAGGCGATCTGGCCGCCTTCCATGTGCAGTTCACGGTCCTCCAGCCAGGCCTCGACCCGCCGCTGGAATGCCGCCTCCTGGGCCGGCGAGAGCCCGCGCGCCAGCCTCACCTGCACGGCAAAGCTCTGCACGGCGGCAGGTTGGTAGGGGAGGCCGCTCACGGTTGCGCCTCCGTCGTGGTCGGCGTCGGGGCGGCTGCCGGGTATGGCGCAAGCGCAGGAGCAGCCCTGGCGGGCTCCGGTGCAGGCCCGGCATTGGTGGTCGCAAAGCGGGTCGCCAGCAACCGGTCGATCGCAGAGCCGTCTTGCCGGGTCAGGTTCGGCACGTAGCGGCTGTAGACGCGGAACAGCATCTCGGTGCTGCTATGGCCCAATTGCCGCGCGATCCACTCGGGTGCCTCGCCCGATGCCAGCCACAGGGTGGCTGCGGTGTGCCGCATCTGGTAGGCCCTGCGTTTCTTCAGACCCAGGTGCCGCAGCAGCGGGTACCAGACCCGGCTGCCGAAGTTGTCGTTGTCCAGCGGCTTGCCTTCCTTGTTGCAGAAGACGTAGTCGCTGAGCTTGCCCGTGGCCGCATGCTGGGCCTGCAGTGCCTCGAAGACGACCTGAGACATCTGGATGTCGCGCTGCGAGCTGTCGGTCTTGGTGTACTCGTCCTCACCCAGCACGAAGGTCTCGCGAATGAGGATCAGGCGCTTGTCGAAGTCGACGTACTTCCACTTCAGGCCGTGGGCCTCGCCGGTGCGCATGCCGGTGAAGAAGCGCACGGTGAAGTAGTTGCGCCAGTCCACCCGCACGGTGGCTAGCATCTGCTGGACCTGCTCCAGCGTGAACGGCTCGACGTCGGTCTTCCTCAGCCGCAAGGGCTTGACGTTGATGCCCGGCGACACAAAGCCGTGCCGGTCAGCCGCCTCGGCCAGGATCTGCTTCAGGGGCGCCAGGATGCCGTTGACACGCTTGTTGCTGAGCTTGGCGCCAGTGCGGCCCGGCAGCTCGGCCAGCTTGGCGCGGAAGGCCATGAGGTCGGCCTTCGTTATGGCGCCGACCGGCTTGTCACCGAAGTGCGGCAGCAGGTGTCCGTCCAGGGTGCACTTCAGGACCTTGAGGTGGGACCGGCGCCATTCGATCTGGCGCTCAGACAGCCAGGTGGCGGTGAAGTCTTTGAAGGGCGGGGTGGAGCTGGCTGCCGCGGCGGCTGCAGCGGCAGGCGCGGAACTGGGCAGCGCGGGGGTGCCGGGTGGTGCCGCGGGTGCAGTCTTGGCTTCTCCTGCCGGGATGTTTCGGCTGCCGGGGAACGTCGCCGCGTAGTCGAAGGTGCCGGCTGCGATGTCGGCTTCGATCTTGGCAAGAGCCTTCTCCAGGCGCTTGCGGTTGGCCGGCGTGTCCTGAAGCATCGTCTGCTCACGGCACCGCTCGCCGCGGAACCGGAAGTCGAAGAACAGCAGGCCTGTTTCCTTTCGGACGCGGATGCTAGCCATGGAGAACACCCCCGTTGGCCATCGGGATGGCACTGCGGCCAGCAGCCGACGACTGACCCATGTCGCGGGCGATCGCTTCCCAAACGAACAAGATCTTTCGGCCACCGAACGGCCGGATGTAGTGCACTCCTTCGAGCAGCACGCTGTCCTTCAGCCGCTCGCGGATCGTCCGCGGGTCGTACTTGATGCGAGCCGAGAGCTCCTCGGTCGTCAGGAAAGTTGAGTCGGGCACTTGGCGTTCCTCCATTACAGGTTGACAATCAGATCGACAAATTTCCCTTCCACCGGGGCTTTTGTCATCCTGAATGGCATTTTGGGCCGAAGAAAGCCACCCGTCAAGACTTTTTGTCGTTCTGGATGACTCTTTTGCTTTGGGAACGACATGATCAAGTGCCACCTGTCCCGCCTGATGGGCGAACGCAAGCTCAAGATCGCAGACGTATCGCGCGAGACCGGGCTGCACCGAAACACGATCACGCTGCTGTACGACGAAACAGCGGTGCGAGTCGATCTCGAGGCCATCGACAAGCTCTGCGCGCTGTTCGACATCGCAGTCGGCGACCTCCTCGAACGCAAACCCGATCCCCAATGACGCGCACCCCGCTCGACCATCGTTCAAGGCTGGCAACATCCAGTTCTCGCCACGACGTCGGTAGTCGACGCGGTGGCACAGAGCGAATCGCATTGGCGTCGGCATATCTGGCTGGCTCCTCAGCACACAACGGCGGAGTTAACCAATGCAAGGACTGAAGCTTCGCGAGGAGTTCCGCGGCAAGCTACTCAAGGGCACGGCCATCGAACTGGCCAATGACAGCAAAACCGGCGCCACTCAAGTCGGTGCTCAGGCGTTTCTGGGAATCACCTACCCCACACACGACCTCATCAAAGCCATCGAAGCCATCGCGCCGGACCAAGCCCGCCCAGTCGTGGTGATTGGCGAGCGCGGCGCCGGTAAATCTCACTTGATGGCCGCGCTGTACCACGCGGTCAGCGACCCCAGCGCCACTCGGAAATGGCTTGAGGACTGGGCTCGGGATATCAAGGCACCAGAACTCGCTGCTATCAAGCTGCGCAGCGGCATGCTGGTCATTGGCGACAGCCTTCACCGCCAGCGCTACAAGTTTTTGTGGGACGTGCTGCTCGAGAACCATCCGCATGGTGTATTCATCCGCGGCAAATGGCAGGGCGCAGGCGCGACCACCACTGACATCCTGCCGCATGCGCTGGTTGTGGAACTGTTGGAAAAGCAGCCGGTCATGCTGCTGCTCGATGAATTCCAGACCTGGTTCGACGGCCTGGCCAACAGCGCCGAACAGCCAGCCAAGAGCTGGGCTTTCACCTTCATTCAGATCCTCTCGGAGATCGCCAAGGAGCGTCCTGATCTCCTCGTACTCGTGGTCTCTGTGCGCAACGGCGGCAGCGACGCCTATCAGCAGGTGCACCGCGTCAATCCTGTAGCGATCGATTTCATGGCCGGCGGTAACCCGCAACGTGTGCAGGAAGATCGGCGCCGCATGCTGCTGCATCGCCTGTTTGAGAACCGCCTGCAGATCACCATGGCTGATGTGCAGAAGCTGGTCGCTCCGCACGTGGACGAACACCTGCGCCTGCTCGCCGTGCCGCCGGCCGATCACGACCGACGCCGCCGTGAGTTCGCCGTCTCTTGGCCTTTCGCGCCACACCTTTTGCGCTTGCTCGAAGAGCAGGTACTCGTTGCCACCGATGCGCAAGAGACGCGCGACCTCATCCGCATCCTGGCCAATCTGTACAAGTCGCGTGGCGACAAGGTTCCGGTACTCACTGCTGCTGACTTCCACCTCGCCGACGACAGCTCGGGCATAGGCGCACTGCTTGACTCGGTGTCGAACACCGAGCATCGCGGCCTGCGTGGCAAGGCGCAGCAGAACATCATCGCCGTGCGCGACGCAGTACCTGAAGTTGATGCCACCTTGCCGCACTTGGACGAGCTGATGGCGTCGTTATGGCTGCGATCCATTGCGGTGAGCAACAACGCCGGCGCCGATGCGGCCACGTTGCAGTCGGACATCACACGCGCTGCCGCCATCGACGACAACGCCTTCGCCGTCGAACTGGGCACCATCGTCGAGAACAGCTTCAACATCCATCGCGACGGCCAACGTCTGGTCTTCCGCAGCGATGAAAACCCCCAGGCCAGGCTGATGGCTCACGCGCGTAACGATCGTCTGTTCGCAGACGGACGCGACCATCTACACCTTGCGAAGGAGACCAGGTACGTACTGACTGGCGAGGTAGGGTCAGCGCTGGTCGTTGCGCTGCCTCCGCAATGGCTCACGGACCCCTGGGCCTACGCGGAAGGCGCCGAGCACCCGACGCAGTGGACAGATCAGAGGCCCCCAATCGTCGTGCTGCCCGAGCTGCCCGAGCCTTTGGGCGCGGTGCTCGGCCGCTGGCTGCACACCCACCTACAGAGCCGCCGCAACACAGTTCGGTTCATGTTGCCTGGTGCAGGCAAGGGCAATGCGTACCTCGACCGCGAACTGCTCATACTGGCCCGCGCCACGCTCACGGCGAGCGAGTGGGCCGCACAAAGTGGCGAATACCGCAAGCTCCAGGCCCGGTACCAAACCGAGCTGCGCGACCTGCTGAAGAAGCGCTTCGATCGCTTCGCCGTGTTGCGCAGCTGGTCCTACACGCAACCCGAAGCCTGCGTCTTGAACATCGAGCCGCTCAAGAAACAAGGGCCACAGATCCCGGAGGCAATTCAAGACGCTCTGCTGGAAGACGTCTTTGTACCCGAAGACTTCGAGGCCGTCGTCCTGGCCGCAGCGACGGCAAACGATGCGGTCGGCAAGCTGTTCCGCGAGCTGCAAGAACCCCGGCCCAGCAGTCAGGACTGCATTCCCTGGCTTGGCGAGACAGTCACGAAAGAGAAGTTGCTGCGCCTGTGTGCAGCTGGCAAGGTGGCGCTGAACGTACGTGGCACCGAGCAGCTTCAGGCCCAGCCCGGCGAGGCTGCTGACGCTGCATGGTTGCGCATGCGCGCACGGCTGCCCTTTAGCGGCAAGCAGCTTGACGAAGTCAAGTTGATGGAGCCGGCGGCGCTGCCTGGCACTGGGGGCGCAGCGCCAGCAGCGGCGCCTGGGCCAGCATCAACGCCAACGCCCGGGCCATCACCTTCACCTTATCCCAGCCCAGGCCCAAGCCCTTCCACCGAGAAGCCTCCGCTGCCCCCACTGTTCGGCGCACCCACTCCGCCAGCCGAACCTGCGCCACCGCCCGCACCCAAGCCATCAATCAAGCTCGAGAACCCAGTCACGTCGACACTCAACCAACTGCATCAGTTGCGCGATAGCTGGGCCATCAAACCCAAGACCACGCTCACGAGCATCACGCTCACCATCCCCGCAGCAACGGTCGAGCAATTGCAGGACATCCTGAAGAAGATGCCGGAGGGGCTGACGGTAGGCCTGTCATTGCAAAGGGACGCCGAATGAGTGCACTGCCACCGGCGCTGCTCCGACAACTGACCCAGGCCGCAGCAGCCGATGCCTGGCCCGCTGCCGTGGCACACGCGCTGGCGATTTGCCGTGCCGGCCTGAAGCCGGCAAGTGCGGTAGGCGAGGTGGTGCGGCGCGAACGCGAACTGGGCACGCTGGACAACCTGCTGGCTGGCTGCGCCTGGGACCTGTGGCATGACCTACCTGATTGCGTGGAGACCACCGCCGAGCGCGTGACCCGTTGGTGGGCCCAGGTGCATGGGGGCAAAGCTCTGCTGTTGCTCGACGGCCTGTCGCTGCGGGAACTACCGTGGTTACTGCAAGGTGCTGCGGACCGCGGCTACACCACGCACACCGTCGCTGCGACGGCCTGCGAACTGCCCGGCAACACCCAGCCTTTCGCCAAGGCGCTGGGCTTTGCCGGCCGCAGTGCTTTGCAATACAACGGCGCCGGCAGCGCGCATCGGCTGATCGGAGCCCGCACCGAGTGCAATGCTCTACCCTGGGACGACTGCGCCGCGCTGGTGGATGCGCACCCGCACTGGGTGTACTGGCATGAATGGCCCGACCGCCAGATGCATGACGGCGCTGGCGCCGGCCAGGGGCTGGACCCGCTGACGCGCCACACCGCCGAACAGCTGACCAGTGATGCCTTTTGGGCTTTCGTGCGGCGACTGTCCCAGGGCCGGCGCCTTGTCATCACCTCTGACCATGGTTACGCCGCCACCGGCTACTTTGCCGACGCCGACGACCGCGCCAGCGCTGTGTTGAAGCCCCTGTTCGGCCAGCGCCGCAGCAACCCCGGCTCTGGCGATGCCGGCGAACTACTGCCACCGGTGCTTCTTCAAGGCACCAGCGCGCATGGCACGCACCGCCAGGCCCTGGGCCGATGGAAATGGAAG
Source organism: Rubrivivax sp. (assembly GCA_049274755.1). GTDB lineage: Bacteria > Pseudomonadota > Gammaproteobacteria > Burkholderiales > Burkholderiaceae_C > Rubrivivax. The sequence continues at coordinate 15,171 of JBASTF010000206.1, forward strand.
GCTCCGGGGGGCTACCCCACGCTTGCGCACGGCGGCCTCACGCTGCTCGAGGTGCTGTCACCCTTTGTCGAACTCTCGGCCCCTGCTGACTGACGGCTACGCGCCAACACGGACCCATGGCCACCAAGAAACAACAACTCGCCCAAGAAGTAGCGCGCATCGTCGGCGCCGGCCGCGCTGTGGCATTGGAGACGGTGGACTTCAACGACCCCCACCGCCCAAAGACATGCCTTGAGGTGGACTTTCCCATCTTGCCCGTCAACCAGGTTGCGGTGATCGAAGGTAACGCAGGCAAGCCCATCTACCAGATGAGCAAGTGGTGGGCGCGCCGGCGCAGCAGCGTGTTTCGCGCCATGCTGATTGCCGCCGCCACGAAGGCGCCCGATGACAAAGCCCACGCAGCCCGACTGGTGTGGGACAGCTACTACGCCAACCACCAGAAAAAGGGCGCCTTCTCGCACCTGAAGGTGGCCGACATCTTCATGGGCGGTGGCACCACACTGGTGGAAGGCTCGCGCCTGGGCATGCAGATGACGGGCAACGACATCAACCCAGTAGCCTGGTTTGTGGTGAAGCAGGAATTGGCGGATGTGGACATCGACGCTGTCAAGCGGCTGCTGGCCGACATCGAAGCCGAGGTCAAGCCGCAGATCATGCCGTTCTATGCGTGCCAGGGCCCCAATGGCGAGCAAGGCACCTGGACGCACTTGCCCACCGGGCAGCCGATGGGGCCTGAATTCGACTCCCTGGCGCTAACGCCTGCCGAGCGCCGTGACTACCGCTACCAGGGCCCAGAGATCATCTACACCTTCTGGGCCAAGCACGGCCCCTGCCAGGTGACAGGCTGTGGGCACCGCACGCCCATCATGAGCAGCCCAGTCATGGCAGTGAAGACGCTCAGCGTGAAGGCTTGGGCGCACCAATGCCCTGCGTGCGGCGGCAGTTTCGACGTAGAAGACCGCGCCGCCCGCATGGCGCCCGACGTGCCGCTGGTGGTGGCGCCTGGCGAAAGGCCGTTTGCCACCTGGCAGCGCAATGGCGACGTGGAGTGCCCGCACTGCCGACACACCGAGGCGCTGAAAATGCAGCGCGGCGTGGCCAAGAGGGTAGCGATGACCCTGCTGGTGCACCCGCAGTGGCTTGCCGGCAGTGCCAAACTGGATGCAGACGGCCTGCCCTACGGCGGCTCAGCGCAGGACGATGCCACGAGTACCGCCCGCTGGAACCGCGAACGCGCCGGGCGGCTGCGCCTCCTGGAAGTGCGCGGGGACCTGCCAGCGGAGGTGACTTGCCCCAACACTGGCATCGTGATCAAGACCGACGCCGGTACGGTGCCCCGCAAATCGCACTACACCTGCGGCGGCTGCGGCACAGTGCAAGACGTACTGACCACCATCAAGGCCACCGGAAAGACGGGGCCGATGGCGCAGTACGCGGTACAGGGCTACGCGCCGAAGCTCGATGCCGAAGGCGCGGCCTATGGCGGCCGGTTCTTCGCCCCGGCGGGAGCAAAGATTGCGCGGCAGTTTGACGCAGCCGCGGCCGAATGGGAACGTCGCAAGGACACGGACCTGGCCGCGTACTGGCCGCGCTCGGAACTGCCCTACGGGTTCATGACGCACATGAATAACGGTGGCATACCGAATCATGGATTCACGCACTGGTGGACCATGTTCAACCCCAGACAGCTGCTCGCACTGGCGCAACTGCTCAAAGCAATCACCGAAGTTGGCAACTACGACACCAGTGTCCGGGAGTACGTGCTGGGAGCGTTCCAGAACTACGTCCGAAACAACTCGATCTTGGCGTTCTGGCACATTGCCAAAGATCACTTCGTCCCAGCTCTGTCCAATAGCAACTATCAACCCAAAGCGACAGTTGTCGAGATTGGCGTTTTCTCGCCGATGGGATACGGACCTTGGACATCGACGGTGCCTGTTCTGAACGAAACGCTTGAATGGTCGGCAGATCCGTGGGAGGCCGTTAGTGCGGAGGGGCTCGCCCGAAAGGAGCCACAGGTTGCCAAACTCATTTCAGGCAAGAGTCAGAAGGTCTCAACTGGGGACTCGCCGGTCGGTGCCCACGTGCTTCAGGCATCTTCAACAGACCTTGCACAGGTCATCGCCGACAGGTCACACGATCTGGTCATTACCGATCCACCCTTCGGCGGCCTGCTTCACTACTCCGAGCTCTCCGACTTCTTCCACGTCTGGCTGCGCCTGGTCCTCAAGGACCGCTACCCGGCTGCATTCGGCCCAGAGTACACACCCAAGGCACTTGAGGCGGTGGCCAACCGCGCACGCGAGCCGGAGAACCCGGACGCGTTTTATCAACGCCTGCTCACCCAGTGCTGGCGTGAAGCGCACCGCATCCTCAAGCCAGGCGGCATCCTGGCCTTCACTTTCCACCACAGTGAAGACGAGCCCTGGGTGGCGGTGCTCGAATCGCTGTTCGATGCCGGCTTCTACCTGGAAGCCACCTATCCCATCCGGTCCGACGAAACCAAAGGCGAAGGCGCCAAGCCGGGAACCTTCGGCTCGCAGACCATCGAGTACGACATCATCCACGTGTGCCGCAAGCGCACCGAGGCGCCGCAGCCCGTGAGCTGGGCGCGCATGCGCCGTGAGGTGCTGTCTGAAGTCCGGCAGCTGCAGGGCATGCTGGAGAACCACGCCAAGGAAGGTCTGCCAGCCGCCGACCTGCAGGTCATTCGCCGGGGCAAAGCGCTGGAATATTTTTCCCGCCACTACGGCCAAGTGTTCGTGGATGAGGGCCGGGCCATCGGCGTACGCGACGCACTCGCCGGCATCCACGGCTTGATTGACGACGACACGCAGGCCACGACCATGCCACCGCCTGTGAATGCCGAGCCGATGACGCGGCAGTTCTTGCGTATCTTCAACAACGTGCGCGAAGTCAAGCGCGACCAGATGCAGAAGTTCTTGCGAGGCTCGGGCGCGACGCCCGACGACTTCCAGAACCGCGGCTGGTGCCAGGAGCAGTCGAAGATCTTCACGATGGTGCAGCCGTTGGACTTTGCCGAGGCTTGGTATGGCAAGCACCGGCGCAGGCTCACGGCCGACCTCGACCAGACGCTGGTACTGCTGGGCGCGTGCGTGGACGGCAGCGGCATCAGCGCTACCGACACGCTGCGCAATGAGAACTTTCGCCCGCACCCGGCGTTGAAGGGCCTGCTGGAGTGGTTTGCCGAGCGCGGCGCCGACACCGTTACCCGACAGGCGGCGCGCCGGGCGTTGACGCTGTATGCCCAATGGGCCGAGGCTAACAAGCCGCAGGTGGTGCAGATGCAAATGTTTCTGGACGAGGCGCTGGCGTGAAGACGCTGCTGGACACGGTTTGGCAGCGCCGCGGCACCACCTGGTTGTGGGACGAGGCGGCGCTGCCGCTGCTGGGCACGGCGGCCCAGGCATGGAGCCTCCGGCGCTTGCTGCGAACCGTCGACCAGTGGCCCGATGAGTTGCCTGGTAACGAGGGGCAGACCGTGGTGGTGGCTGGGCTGGACACAGCGCTCGACGCACTGGTGCCGGCAGAGGCGGAATCCTGGCTGGGGGATGTGCTGTTGCCCACTGTGCGATCGTTTCAGCAGCATTTCGGCGGTGGTGGCGCCCTGGTTTTTTGGCTGCCCACAGGGCGCGGCCGCATCAAGGTGAACGCCGCGACCGACGCCGTGAGCTGGGCCTGCGCGCCACCGCACCAAGGCCAGCTACTTGCGTTCAGTCGGATCCTGTGGGGTGAAGCCGGCGAGTACCCGCAGGAACTGCTGCTTCAGCCCGGGGGCAAGTCGGCCGGGCTGTATCACGGGCGCATCACGTGACGGCTGCGGCCGACCTGGCGACTGGGCTGCAGCCCGGCAGCCGCATCCGCCATGCCGAATTGGGCGATGGCGTTGTGCTGGAACTGCCGGCCGACGGCTGGCTGCGAGCCTTCTTCACCGCAGGCGAGCGCCGTGTGCCGGTGGCAGCCGTGCGCTCCGAACGGTCACGCGCCGAACGCATGCTGGCGGCCGTGGAGGGCACTGAGGACCGGGCGCGCAAGGCCTGGCTTTGCTACGAGGCCCATGCGCTGCCGCTGATGGAAGGTGCCGCGTCACTCACCTCGGCCAAGATCGACCTGCTGCCACACCAGGTGGTGCTGACTCACCGCGTGGCCACGGCATCGCCACGGCGGTACCTGGTGGCCGACGAGGTAGGCCTGGGAAAGACGATCGAGACGGCACTGGTACTGCGCGAATTGGCCAGCCGCGGCGAACTGACACGGGCGCTGATGGTCGTACCAGCGGGCCTGGTCAACAATTGGCACCGAGAGCTGAACGAGGTGTTCAACCTCGGCTTCGAGGTGTTCGGATCGGAAGGTGACATCACCGACCGCAAGACCAACGCCTTCGCCCGGCATGACAGGCTGATTGCCAGCATCGACACGCTGAAGCGGCCAGCGCGCATCAAGCGCCTGCTGGAGGCGGCCCGGTGGGACTTGGTGGTGTTCGACGAAGCGCACCACCTCACAGCCTGGCAAGCTGGCGGGAAGGTGCGCAAGACCGAGAACTACAAGCTGGCAGAAGCCCTGCGCGACCACACGCGCGACCTGCTTTTGTTGTCGGCGACGCCGCATCAGGGCAACCACTTTCAGTTCTGGATGCTGGTGCAGCTTCTGTCGCCTGGCTTGTTCTCGAGCCCGCAAGACATGGTGGCGCAGCGTCATCGTCTCAACAGCGTGATGTTCCGCCGCACCAAGGCCGACGCCTGCCGGCCGGATGGATCACCGCTGTTCGCCCGGCGTTGGGTGCACACCGAGTCGTTCGTCATGAACGAAGGTGAGAGGCGCTTCTACGAAAAGCTTCGCGAATACCTTGACGACGGATTCGATCTCGCCAAGCGCCAAGGCAATTCGGGAAGGGCCCTGGGCTTCTTGATGGCCATCTTCCAGAAGATTGCCGCTTCCAGCTTCGCGGCCGTACGGCGCACCTTGGAACGGCGGCTGCTGATGCTGACACTGCACGAGGCCCTGTTGCGTGATCGCGATCTGGACGTGGATGGCCGGGAACGGCTGCTGGCAGAGGCCCGCGAGTTGGTGCACCGCACGAATCGGCTACCCCACGACCGCGCGGGCGAGAACGAGGTGGACCGCGTTATCGCTGATCTCAGGTACCGCCTCGTCAAGAAGCTGGACGAAGAAGCTCTCGAGCTGGCCAGCGGGCCCTACGGCGGTGAGTTCGCATCGGCACATGCCGAAGACGCGGCATCGGCCGCCGTGGACCTGCACCTACCCGAGGAACGGTTGCGCATTGGCGAGCTGCTGACGGCATGCCCCGTCGAGCGCGAGACGAAGGTGCAGAAGCTGATCGACGGCCTGGGGATCCTCTGGAAGCAGGACGCGTCGGAGAAGGTGGTGATCTTTGCTACCTACCTGGGCACCGTCGACATGATCGAGCGCGAGATCGATGCGGCGTTTCCTGGCCAAGGGGTTGTGGTGCTAAGGGGCGGCGACCACGGCGCGAAGGTAGCCGCCGAGCGTCGCTTCCGCCAGGCGAATGGGCCGCGGGTGATGGTGTGTACCGCAGCCGGCCGCGAGGGCATCAACCTTCAGTTTGCCCGCGTGTTGTTCAACTTCGACCTGCCTTGGAATCCGATGGATGTGGAGCAGCGCATCGGGCGAATCCACCGCTACGGCCAGATGCACACTGCACAGGTCTACAACTTGGTGCTTTCGGACACCATCGAAGGCCGCATCTTCCTGCTGCTGGAAGACAAGCTCACCGAGATCGCCAAAGCGTTAGGCAAGGTCGACGCCCAAGGTGAGATCGCAGAGGACATGCGATCGCAGATCCTTGGGCAACTCTCAGAACGCCTGAACTACGACCGGCTGTACCAGCAGGCTTTGTCCGACCCCGAGCTGAAGCGGACCCAGGTGGAGTTGGAGGCAGCTTTGTCGAACTCGCGTGAGGCCCGCGAGGTGGTTTTCGACCTTTTCCAGGACTTGGATGGGTTCAGTCTGGACGAGTACAAGCCGCTGGCGGACGTGAGTTCGATGATGGAGCGGCTCCAGGTCTTTCTGGCGCGGGCTGTCTCAGACCGCGGCTGGACGCTACATCGTGTCGATGAGACGGGAAGCGAGATTCGTGGGCCTGAGCCAGGCGTAGTCAGGCTGACAACCGACCGGCAAGTCGCCAACGCGAGCGACTCGTTGACCTTGTTGGGTCTGGACCATCCCTTGGTGCAGGCGGAACTCCTACGATGGCAGTCCGTCGCACCGGAGCAGTTAGGTCTTGCTGTCGTCGGCCCAGTCAGCGAACCCGCGATGCTCTTCCTATGGCGCGTGGAGGCGAGCACGCGCAGTGGTCAAAGGCAGGTACGGCTGCACCCGGTGGCGATTGACTCTGTTGGAAGGCGGCTGCCCGCCATCGAGCGGCAGGTCGGCACGATCATGCGCGCCGCCCCAACGCGACCCGCTTGGACAAGCGAGGAACGCGAGCGGGATCTGGCGGGCCTAGCCGAACCGGCCTTGCAACGCGAACTCAGGCAGCGGGCGGCTACCAGCGACACTGGGGGCTACGCCGCCGATTTGATTGGCTACGTCGAGCTTATTCCCGACCTGTAGAAGCGGTGCGTGCAGCACGCGCCGCTTGTTACTGGGTGATTTGGTCAGCTTCGAGCTCGACAAGCCGCCGGCAAGCCATGCTCACATCCACGACAGGGAAAACGTCGAGTTGCTCCTTGAGCGCTTGCGCCTTCAGTTCCGCTACCGTCTCATCAACGATTTGGTAGTCGCGACCAGAGAAGATGGGCATGTTGCTGGGAGGCACCCATGCGGTGAGTTCAATGGCTGCGGGCGTGGCGAACCCAAAGGCGTCGCGTGCTCTGGCCAAGCGCCAGAGCGCAGCAGAGGCTGTCTGCACCCGGCTGGAGACACGGCCGCGAGGGTTGACGGCCGCGTAGCAAGTGACGTAATGGCTGCCGACGAAGTCCAACTCGCCAGTCGCCCCTTTCCCAGTAAGGCTGAGCGACTTCTTGAATCCTCGGGCGAGACTCGGACGCGTTCGGCTGATCTCGGACATGACGGCATCGAGGAATCGGTTCTCGTCGCCGGTTCGAGGCGCAGGTCCTGGCTGATGTGCCCTGGTGTCAACCGACACCTCGGCATGCGCAAGAGAACACTGCGCAAGGCTCACTCGTACTGCGTCATCGAAGTCGAAACCTGAGGCCTCCATCCAGTCCCCGGCTGCCAAACCCGCCAACGGCGGCACCCACGTATCTGGCGAACGGCCCTTGGTACACCACTCGAGGTAGTCGGCGGTTGCCAACGCCCCAAACGATGAGAGCGCGTACCCCAACTCTCCGGCCAAGCAGGTGAGGGGCTTGGCAAGTACGGGGCGCGCCCAAAAGCCGCGATCCGTTGACGTTCCAACCAGCGCAATACAGAGCCGTTCGTCCAGTTGTCCGACAGGCATCATCACTGGGCGGACCCTAACGAGGATCTGCTCTGCTATCGATGACCGCTCAAAAAAATTCATGCTGGCTACTGAAGGGCAGTCGGATGCTGGCCGCCGTCGTACAAATCAGGCAATCCGACGGACTGAAGCACCATCGCTTGCAACATGCCAACCCTGCGGGACAAGAAGTCGTCGATCTGCATCGCAATATCCTCCGGCACCGAAAGCGCAGCGTAGGGTACTCGGCTAACCGCGGAGGCCAACCTCGTACAAACCGCGATCAATGCCGGGCGAAGCCTCACGCGTTCTTGCGCAGGGTAGCTGGCAACGCGCGAGAGCAAGAAGTTCGCCGTGGCAGGTGTGACATCAGTTGAGAAGAAGCGCTGGCCGCCTCCGCCGAGTGACCTTCCGTGGTCGATCAGCCACAGGTCACGGCGAGGGCCGAGCAGGATGTTGCCTTCGGTCCGGTCGTCGTTTGCGATCAGTTGGTCGAACACAGCAGCGGCGGGAAGGCTTCCCCACTTGTCGATCAGGGCCGTCGCGACGTCGGAGGAGACGTTACTCAGCGAGAGGGCGTTTTCGACGGCCCTTGTGGCGAAGCAAGTCGCGTGCTGATCGGTGCCAAACGGCCATGCGCAGCCTCTCGGCATGCGGCTGGCAGGCATGTCCAGGAGCATGGGCTCGGGCACCGGTAGCTCGATCTCCCTTGCCAACCACGCACACACGGCTTCGATACTCCTGGCGTTGACCGGCAGAACCTTGACAAACACGGGCTCGAATGGGCCGGGCCACGACCGCCACGCGCGAAGAACGACGCGAGGCGTCTGCTTCACGACCTGGATTGGAGTGGCGACGCTGCCGGAAGCGAACCCATGCATCCAAGCATTGTGCGCTGACAAGAACGCCACCCCCTGACCCCAGGGCTGTCTTGGAGCAAACTTCGGTGAGCGCCATGCTTCGCTGGGCACATCACCCAACGGTCATTTGGGTTCCCGTTCGCAAACCGCTGGGCACAGCCTGGGCACAAAGTGGGCACAGGATGGGCACAAAGCAAAAAGCCACCCGGCTGGGTGGCTTCCGCTTCGCAGCTAACTCGTTGATCTAGCTGCTGTTTTCTTGGTTGCGGGGGCAAGATTTGAACTTGCGACCTTTGGGTTATGAGCCCTAGTATCCCCCGCGGCCTGATACTGCGTTAAAGGTTATTAATCGGCTTCTTGCTGTGCCGACAAGCACTTAGCTCATCCAGCCCCTGATCCGACCAAAACCAAACAGTACCGCTTGGCATCTAACCGGCCGGAAAGTCCAACCTGCACACTGCAGGCTCGCCCCGACCGTTGGGGTGCAGTGTAGCTGATGCCGGCGCGCCGGTCACCCGTTCTGGCGCGCTCAAGCCTCCCATGATGACCTCGGCCATGTCCCGGGGTCATGTCTCAAGCCGAATCGCCTATGCGCGGCAACGTTCAGAGAAAGGCCTGCAGGCGAGTTGTTGCGTCTGACGTCAGCAATCCAGACACCGGTTGCGGCGAAGCGCGTCTTCCAACGGGGGGAGTCGACTTGACTTGGCGCGCCTGAGGTTCGGTATTGGCCAGCTTCGGGACCTCAACTGGTGACGTTCAGAGGGGCTGCCGGCGAACGTGGTCCCGGCGATGCCTGCGCCGACGCTCATCTTCCCGAAACCTAGGACATGGCCTGAGTCAGGGCACAGCCGGTGGGCCATACGCCGAGCGATGGATGAGGCCGGCCACACCCAGGTTCTGTTCAGGCAGAGCTTCAACCTGGGGAGCTTCGCTGAACCAGTGGGATCCTCGCCGCTCTCCATCGGTGAATTCGTTGTTATGGGAACGATTGGTGTTCATGTTTCGCTGCCTAGGCAACGAAGCCCGTCCGCGCATCGTGTCGAGCCGAACCGTGCGCCGAGGAGCGACTCCCACGCGCTTGATTTAGGGTGAATCAACGTCTTTCCAGTGCCCCACAGCCAGATTTCGTTTCTATAGCAACGAAAACACCTAGAATCGCCTCTATGTCCGACACCTCTCCATCCTTGCGAAGCTCGAAAGTGCGCCCCGTTCCCGTCGTGGTGGGCGGCGCCCTGGAGCGCTTGGGCGTCCGGGTCACGCTGGCGAGGAAGCTGCGCGGCCTGACGCAGGAGGAACTCGGCCACCTGGCCGACGTTTCCACCTCGACCGTTCGATCTCTGGAAGCAGGTGCCGATGGCGTCGCACTGGGCAATCTTCTCAAGGTGCTTCAGGCGCTGGGCCTGCTTGCTCAGGTCGAGAAGCTGCTCGATCCACATGATGATCCAGAGACGGTCGCCTACGCAGAGCGTCATTTGAGGCCTCGATGACGGTCGTCACGCCCGTCTGGGTCTGGCTTCCTGGCCAGGACGAGCCCAAGAGGGCCGGCGAGATCGTGGCCGGGACAGGCTCTCGCTTCATCTATCGCCCGGAGTACTTGAAGACCGCTGGGGCTGTGGCGTTGGATCCGGTCGAACTGCGGCTCTCCCGTTCGTCCAGAGGCTCTGCGATCCTGGGCTCGGACGGTTTGCCCGGCGTCATTCGGGATGCCAAGCCCGCCGGATACGGCGAAGACCGCCTCAGGGCGATCCACGGGAGCAACCTCGACGCGCTGCAACTCCTGGAACTCGGCGTTCCCGACGGTGTCGGGGCCATCGAGGCTTGCCACGACATCGACAGAAAGCTGCGATGGCGGCCCAAAGGCCTCGGTGCTCTGCAGCAGCTCACCGAAGCGCTGGAACTGGAAGAGCCCTCAAGCCGCGCACTGCGCCGCCTGAACGACGACCTGGATACAAGCGCTGGGGGGGACCGCCCCAAGGCAACCCTGGTGGACGAGGGCCGGCTGTGGCTGGTGAAGATGCAAGCACGCGGCGACCGACAAGCCATGCCGGCGCGCGAGTTCGTGACGATGCGTCTGGCCGAGCAGGCTGGCTTGAACGTGGCGCCCGTCAAGCTGCACACCTTTGGCGTGCACCAAGTCTTGATGGTGTTGCGTTTCGATCGGGAGGGTGACCCGTACAAGCCGACGCGAAAGCTCTATGCCAGCGCACACACGGTCCTGCGACTGCGCCTGGATTCTGTCAGGGGTGATCCCGAGCGCTCCTATCTCGGCCTGGCAGACCGGCTGCGAATCTGGACCAACGACGGCGCCGACGATCACCGCGAGCGCCTGGCAGCACAGCTGGCCGAGCTTTGGAAACGAATGGCCTTCCACGCCTTGGTGGGCAACACCGATGACCATGCGCTGAACACCGGGTTGCTCTTCGATCGCGTGGGGGAGGACGCGGGACGCAGGGCCTGGGGGCTCTCTCCTGCCTTCGACATCACGCCCAACATGACAGGCCCGCCGCAAAGCATCGAGGAAGGCCCGCAACTGTCACTGGCGACCGGCACGGATGGACGCTCGGGCACGAGCGTCAAGCGGCTTGCCGAGGCAGCCGATCGGATGGGGCTGGACCGCGAGCACGCTATGAGCTGGCTGCAAGACACTGCCACGCAGGTTGCCCAGCAGTGGGAGCCCATGTTGCGAGCGGCAGCCCACCCGGTCATGCCTGACCCGGCGCGCATGGCGCGGCTCGTGGACGATGTCCGTCCGTCGTTTGCGTATTCGGAGTGGCTGGCGCAGGCACGGCCGGCAGGCTGATCGATCGTCGGATGGCGTAGGCGACGTGCGTTGCGGAACCGACGCACCGCGAGCGGTCGTGCATCGACCCCTTGGACGTGACAGGAGCTTGACCAACCTTGCGCTGCGGCGGAGCCAGCTTCGGCTGCGCGCGAAGTGCGGTGCTCAGCAGATGCCCGAATTCGCCAACTCCCCCCCTCATTCAAGGGGGTCAGCTCGACTTTTCATGTCTTATTGACTGGCGCATGGAAATTACGCCGATTGCCCAAAATAATATTCAAAGATAACTGCCTCGAAATTACAACAAAACCAGAGATCGAATTAAATTAACTTGCCTTAGTGCACGCGCACTAAATATGCTGAGTCAAGCCTGCACGAGTTACTTCTCGGCACGACTGGACAACCTACAACTGCGCGTAAAGGCATGACGAGAAAGAAGCACTTCACTCAGCTCATTGAGTTTCAGCTCACAGAGCTGACGACGATCCGGTACGTGGATCCGGATGTTCAGCACCTGCGAAATCAGGCGGATCTAGCGGGCGATCATTTGATCGACAGCACCTGCTGGACAGGCGACGGCCTGCTCGCGGTTGCAACCTGCTACCCGGTCATCTTGCGGCGCAGCACGACCTCCCAAGGCATGTACGAGGTGATTGCCAATGGCGCACTGCTACCCGCCTTGCGCCTGAAGCATCCCGAGATTTCGGCGGTCCCGGCGCTCGTTTGTTCCCATGTCAGCAGCCACGACAAGCGCCTGCTGGCCGGAAGCGAAATGCTGGGCCTGTCGGCACTGTTCAGACACCGGGAGCGACAGGTGGAGGCCATGGCTGCCATGTGGATGGCCATGCGGGCCGCCGGCGTCAACGCGCTGTCCGGCGAATTGCAGACCACGCTGGAAAAGGCCTGCCGGGTGAACTCGCGAACGGCGGCTGCGGCCCTCAGCAGTGTCCCCCGCCAGCCGCGGTTGACCGTCATGGGTGCGTCCGCAGCGGGGCAAGCATGAAGCTTAACGCGCTGCCGGCATTGGCAGACAGCCTCGTGTACCAGGCCCTCGTCCACGACGTCAGGGACCACGACCTGGACACCGAAGCGCTGGACACGCTGCTGTGGCTGCTTGGCGCCCACCCGCAGTTGGTCGCCCATGCCCGTGTGTTCGAGAACCTGCGCACCCTGCTCTCTTTGCCGATGCTTGCGGACATGCATTTGTCGTGGGCGAGCAACTGGACGGCTTCGCTGCCGGCGATCCGCGAACTCCTGGTCTGGTTCTCTGCAGAGAAGAGCCGGCTCGCCGAGATCCAGCCGCTGGCTCCTCTGTTCGCTGCACCGACCAACAAGGCGGAGCACCCGCTTGTGGGCCAACACGTCGACCGTCACCCTGTCGCGGCTGCGCTCTGGAGCCGAGCGGCCCAGGAGTTCGCGGCCGAGTACCTGGAGTTGCAAGGCCATGTGCTGGTGATCTACGCCGAGGCGCGTAGGCGTGCAGCAGCGCAGCGGGCCGACTTCTTCACTTACGCCGGTGCCCGGGAGTTTGCGCCCTCGCCCATGAATGGCGGCCCGCTCGGCCGTGCAGTCCGCGAGCTGGCTAAGCCGGAACTGGCGCCAGCCTTGATTCAGCTTCCACGCGCGCATTCGACGCGCCAGTTCGCGAACCTGCTGAAAACCTTCACGGCGGACTTCAGGGAAGTGGACTCCACCAGCAAGTCCAGGATGGATGACGCTCTGGCATCGATCAAGGCCCACTTCGCCAACCTGGAGAACATGCTGAAGCGCGAAGGACTGCATGCACGGACGCGGAAGGCCGGTCAGCGCAGCGGATCCACCGGGCGGCAGGGATATGCCCCATACGCCTCTGGCTCACCCATCCTGCTGATGAATCCAGGCTCCACAAACGAGGCAGGCGGGCTCATCACTGTGGCCACAGTGCTGGACCCTTCGCCAGAAGACGATGATCAGGTCCTCGAGGCATCGGGACTGTGCCCGCTGGAAGTGATCGAGCCGCTGCTGCACCTCTATGAGTACGAAGAGCTCGCAGCCAAGACAAGCAGCCTGAACCTCCAGCAGGCCACCATGGAGTCGCATGCCCAGGCGATGCGCTACTCAACAGACCATGCCAGTGCGGCGGACGTCAAGGCGCTTTGCCTCCTGGCCAATGGAGCCGAGCAGACTGCCCGGCATGCTGCACGTGGTGAGCGCGCCAGTGCCCAGCAGGTCTGGAAGGGCGGGCTTCTCGCCATGCAGATGTTGACTCTGGGGTGGGAGCTCGAGCGGGCCCGCGCGCTGATCGTCGAATACATCGACGACCTCACAGCTGACGCCATCGACCGCTTGCTCAGCAGGCCGATCGACCGACCACGCCTGCTGGCGCACCATGCGTCTGACGCAGAGACGCCACGGGTGGTCGGCTATCTCATTCCAGGTCTGGCGCCCACCTACAAGACCGACCTCACACCTGCCACCGCCGCCATCGGACGGCTTCGGCACGAGGCGCTGCTACTGCCTGACGCCACGGGCGTCGGGCAACGCGCGCTGGCTCTGGCGCTGGCCGAGGGCAGGGCCAGCAAGACTGGCGACAGCTTGTTCGGCATGGAGCCCAAGACCGCCAAGGCAGCTGTCAGCCTCTTCATGGACCAGGTTCAAAGGCAGCTGCAGCCCCCAGACTCGATGGCAAAGCGCAGCGTCCTGACGCTGGGCAAGATCGCGGGGGCCATTCCTGCTGCGATCCTCTCGAAGTGTGGCGACCAGGTGCCGGCCTGGATCATCTGCTGGCAGACCACGAAGGCCAACGAGGCGAGGCTCTTCTACTCACAGTTTTCTGTCGGCCAGCTGCAGCAGCTTTACCTCAGCGCGCTGCGGCGGCTGATGCCTCCTGGCCAAGTCTCTTCCGTAGTCGCAACGCCATTGGGACGGAGCGAGAGCCCATTGGACGCCAGCTCGGCGACCCGTGTATTGGGAGCTCGGTTCGTTGCCCGACACGACGCCGTCTTGTCGCTGGTCGAGCGTCTTCAGGCCGCGGTGAGTACTGGGCCAGACCTCCAGAAGATCAGTGAGATCACGCGGTACCACAACAACTACGTTCTCTATACGTGGCTGCTGCAAACGATGCGCACGTCTCTGCGTGCGATCACATCGCCTACCGCGCTGCTGCACGCCGTCGAGCGCATGGCACTGGCCACAGGTCCGTTCGACCGCCCGCAGGTGGTCTACACCGCCATCAGCGACAAATCGGGCGGCCTCGAGGACCGCGCCCGCCTGGTCGCGCTGCAGGGCGATTTGCTCGACCAGCTCGATCACTTCCGTGCGCACACCGCGGTGGTCCTGGGCAGGTTGGAGATCGCAGCGGATTGGGGCAACAGCAGCGCGGAGTGCCAGCGACTGTTCTGGCTGGACAGCAACATCAGGCCAAAGCCAGTGACACCGGCGTGGCTGGAGGACTCACTGGCAGCGCTGGGCTTTCCCGCACCGGCAAACTTCAGCCGCGGCTACCTCCGAACGGAGCTGCTGCAGTCAGGCTGCCCGCCGCAGGCGATTGACGCACTGCTGGGCCATCACAGCTTCGGTGAGAACCCGAGCGCGCGTTACTCGAGCCTGGACTGGCCTCTGCAGATGAGAGTCGTCAGCACCCATCTCGACAAGGTGCTGGGCGACCTGGGTCTTCGAGCGTTACGCAGTCACTTGCTGCCGGCTGCCGTCGACCCCGTCAGCGCGCCGTGGCGGCTACCGCCGGCCGACCTGAAGGCACTGCCGTTGCCTCCAACGCGTATCACCCGAAAGCTGCCGGAAAGTACCCAGGACTTCGACACGGCTGCGGCACACGAACTCTGGACAGCGGTCAGCCAACAGAGTACCGAGCAAACCCGGCGGCAGGCACCCGCTCTGCTGGCCTTCCTGCGCGATGCCGACAACCCAGGCGCCAAAGCCCTGCTCTGTTGCGATGGGCGCCATGTGGCCGACGCCGCAAGAACGGAAAGCGCCCGCCAGCTTGAGGCATTGGTCCTGGAGCAGTACGCCAAGCGACGCGTGACTCGGCTCAATGTCATGCACTGGCTGCGGATGCTGCACAGCGCCGAGCGGCGGATGCGCGCAGCGGGACATTTGATGGTGCTGACCCGCCTCGCCTACGTCCGGGCAGAGACGCCCAGCGTCTTCGGCTCGCAGAACACCTGGACACTGCCTGCATTCCACGCCTGGCGCGCGGCGCTCGAGCGCTGGGTGCGAGAGCTGCCTTCGCGGCGAGCCGCAAGACAACAGCATCCGCTGACCTGGTGCGCGGCAGTGGTTCTTTCCGCCATCACGGGCGCCATGATGCTGGACCGGACACTCCTGCGGCACTGGCTGCTGACGCTTTCCGGCGAAGGTGACCGGGCCTTGGCAACGGCAAATGGACACGGATGTCTGCACGTCAACCTGCCGTCGACGTTACCCGGCGGCACTCAGTCCCGTGCGTGTTTCCTGGACCCGCTCACAGAGCTGCTGGTGTTGCGTTTGCCGTCACTGCCCCACGCCATCGGGCTGAGCGAGCTTCGGCAACCTATGCGCGATCTGCTGTTGGGGGAAGGCGTTCCCCAGGCCTGGATTCCGCGATCCTGGAGTCCGGTGCTGCGGGCGGCCAGAACCTACTGGTCAACGCAGGCACCGCAGTTCGTCGTGCAGGCCGCAAACCGGGGTTTCGCAACCGACGCGCTGCGAATGGACTGCTGGTCGCGGTTGTTCCAGCATGAACTGCTGCTGCTACCGCTGCCAGGTCGGCTGGCAGCGGAAGAGCCATCTGACGATGGGGTAGGTGCCGCTGGCGATCTGGAAGGTACAGCCGTGGCAGGCAGCCTGGAGGAAGGTGACCATGAGACGGATCCGTTGCCGGAGGATGCGATTGCGGCTCATCCTTGGCTCGCGGATTTGAGCCATGCCCTCGACACGGACGATCTGCCTTCCGCCATGGCCAAGCTTTCGCAGGAACTCACGAAGTTCGAAGGGCACCCCACGGCCCAGCGGTATGCCACCTGGTTGATCGACAACCTAACGCAAACCCCCGGCACGGAAGACAGTCGCACGCCGCGAGGGGTCAGCCGCAACTTGCTTCGACTTGTTCCCCGCCTGTTGATCGAGTTCGGTGACACGTGGCCGGGTGACCTCCTGGCTGACGAGCGTGACCGACGTATGCAACTACTCCTTGATGCGGAATCGGCGCTTGATGGGCGGCGGGAAATGAGCGCCATGCTCGCCACTTTGCTGCCCGGCAATGATGCGCATCGCGCAGGTGGGCCGAACTGGTTTGACGATCTGGACCTTGATGGAGAGGACGGACCCCGCGTCGATGCCCGCATCGTCAGCATCGACGCATTGGTCCGGGCACTTGCGCTTGCTCGGTCAGGGATAGAGCCGTTCATCGCCCCAGACGAGCGCGAGATCGTTGAGGTGGCCATGATGCTGGCAGGACGAACCGGTACTCGCCCTACGGAGTGGCTCGGGCTGCGACTGGTGGACGTCTCCGACCAGAAGGGTCTCGAACTGCTCATTCGCCCACACCCAGAGCGACCTCTCAAGTCAGCCAACGCTGAGAGGCGAGTGCCGGTTTCAGCGCTGCTTGGCGCAGGGGAACGGCGTCAGTTACGGGCGTGGATGGCGCGCCGTCGCGATGAGGTCGCGCATCTCCCGTTGGACCAGCAGCAACGCGCGCCGCTGTTTCACCTTGACAAGTGGCAAACCACCGCCGTCCGTGTTCAACGCTTGACCACGCTGATCACTCGCCTGCTGCGGCAGGCCAGCGGCGACCCGCTGGTGCGCGTCTACAGCTTACGCCACTCGTTCTGCACCTGGACCTGCCTGGCCCTCACCGCCCCGGAAAGCCAACCGCTGCTGCACTTCCTGCGGGACCTTCCACTGACCCGCGCCTGGATAGGACGTGGCCTCGTGCTTCGCAGGCAGTTGCTGCCAGGGAAGATCGGCCCGGAAAGAAGATGTCTCCACGCACTCAGCCGGCTGATGGGCCATATGTCGCCAGCGGTGACACTGGCGCATTACACACATCTCGTGGACCTCCTGCAATTCGACGCAGTCAGCCGAACGTCGGCGAAGGTAGAAGCAGCCGTTCTGGTCGCAGCGTCATGCCTGCCAGCCTCAACGGCCTATGAGCGCATCGCGCGTTCAGTCCAATCCCTCGTTAAGGCTACACGGGCCTATGTCGGTGCGGCACCTGCGGCCACTCAGCCCGCCGTCCGTGTGCACGACCCCCTCGGGATGGGCTCGCCCCACTGGTCTGCGGACAAGGTCCGATCCGTTTTGAACGCATGGCTCACGAGCGCACAACCTCCCTCGCGCATCGCTACGCACTTTGGGGTCACAGAGGCCGACGTGTGCAGGATGGCAGACGCGGCGGCAGAGCTTGGGCTGCTGCTCGGGGAACCGTTGAGGTCGTCAGTTTTGGATAGCGTTCGAGCGACGTGTTGTCCGCCGATTGGGCGGTTGAACGATGCGCAGCGCAGGACGAGAGACGATCTCTTCGACCGCGCCATCCGCGTCTGGCGGGCCAACCCGGCACTAGCAGATCAGGGGGTGCGGCTACATCTGCAGAACATAGATCAGGGCATGAACG
The DNA here is from genome assembly GCA_049274755.1 of Rubrivivax sp. Classification (GTDB taxonomy): domain Bacteria; phylum Pseudomonadota; class Gammaproteobacteria; order Burkholderiales; family Burkholderiaceae_C; genus Rubrivivax. Next base: position 32,843 of record JBASTF010000206.1, read on the forward strand.
ACGTTGTGTTTACCGACGCGACCTCGCTGAAGACCTACCTGTCCTTCCTGGACGCCTGCTCGGTGGCGCCACGCGCCGTGAAGATCTGTCTGCGCCGAACCGCCGATACCGACGTGGAACTGCCCGAATGGGCGAAGGGTTACCTAGGGCCGTACAGTGAATGTGCCGTCCACGTGATCCGGCCTCGGTCACTCGACTCGGTCGAAGGTTACTTCAGGTGGATAGGCCTGAAGATCTTTGACGAAGAGGGGCGAGGATCCGGGGTTTGGTTGTCGAGGGCGTGGTTCTATTCCGCAGTTGTTGGAAGGAACTTCCTCACCGGGCGCGGCACACCCCACTCTCCAACGCCGGCCGGCGGGTGTGATCTCGCCGCCCGTCCGAGCGGAGTCCCAATCCCGTCGTCAATACCGTGACAGCCTAGCCAGACCGCCGGAATTGCGTTCACAACTGAGTTGCAAACGGCCGTCCGTGATCACGCGATGACGCGATGCTGCGAAGCAGCAGGGGTTGGGCAGCCGATTGCAGTTCGTTGATGAACGATTACCTCGGAAGGTCCCGTAGCGACCAAAGATTGGCGCATCGAACCCTATTCCGATCGAACAGGTCCAGGACATGGGTCTCGACGATGCCTGCCAAGGCAGCTTCCGCCAGGTTGCTTCGGACGACGTAACCAGAAATGCTGGCCAACAAGTCACTTCTGTTCGCGTTCCAGACCTTTTTCATGCAGCACGACGTGTCCATTTCGCAGCCCAGGCCGCTGGTCAGATCGCATACATCCAGCGCACCAAGCTCTCTGAAGAGACCGTAGAAGAAAGTCAGAACTGACATCTGAAGCTCTGCCGCTCTTTCGTACATGGCCTCGATCTCTTGTGTGCCAATCTCGAGGAGAACTGAGTTCGGACCGACACGATTCAGAGCGACATCCTCAAGATCCACGAACACAACGCCCGCGTACTTCAACGCGGGAAGGGCTTCATCCGGTAGCCTTTCGATCTGCCGCAGCACTTCAGCATCAAGGCTCGGCTTTCTGCGCAGCACCCAGCGGTCAATGTCGTCGGCAGGCGGGTTGTTCATGTTCCAGAAGCTCCTCACGGCTTGTGCTACAGACGCCTGCTTTGTCTCCTGGCGTCCACCCTCCCAATCTAAGCCCTCTTTGTCCATAACAGGTCAGTAGGTTGGTGGTCGAAGTTTCTCGTCGGCACCCGACCCGGAAAGATCGATCTTCACGCGGGCGTTCGCTCCCACGCTCGAACGGGTGCGCATCAGTTCCATAGCTTTCACCGCTGGAACCCGAACCTTCACCAGTCACTGTTGAACTGAGTTCAGGCCGGGCTGGACGCAACCGTCGACGCGTACGGCGCACCGCCCGAGTTGCTGATTTCGCCGTCAATTGGGGCCGTGCAGCTCGCTCGACGCGATGCCGGCAACCTGAACCACGCCGAGTCGCGGGCAACTCGCCGACGGTGGCGGTTGCTTGCCGCCTGCCCGCGAACTCACGCTCACCAGCATCAAGCTGTCGTTCAAGGCTGAATTCTGCTTTCTGCTTCGACGATTACCGGTCGTCGCAGACAACCCAATCACGAAAGCCCTTCTTCAAGGTTGGTGCGATCAGCAGCGGATGTCGAAACGGATGTCATCAGCCTGCAGCGAGCCCAGGCCCTTCCGGGCTCAAGACTCCTTACCGCTTCAACTGATCAAGCTTGCGTTCGATCTTGCTCCAGGCCTCGGCATCGGGCAGTGCGAGCTTCGTCTTTGTGATGGGCTGCCATTCGCGCGCCAGCTCGGCATTCAACGGCGTGAAGTGCTGCTGGCTGGCCGGGACATCTTCATCGGCGTAGATGGCGTTCACCGGGCACTCGGGCACGCAGACTGCGCAGTCGATGCAGTCGTCTGGGTCGATGACGAGAAAATTCGGGCCTTCACGGAACGCGTCGACTGGGCACACGTCCACGCATTCCGTGTACTTGCAGCGGATGCATGCCTCGGTGACGACGAAGGTCATGACGTGCAGCGACGCGCCCGCTCAGCCGCAGCAGGCGCCGCCCGAGCAGCACGAGCCGCCCTTTGCGCGAGCCGACGTCGCCGTTGCGGCTGCAATGCGGGTGATCTCGATGCGCCAGACAGCCGGGCCGGCTTCCAGCACCGACCACTTGAACTGCCCGTCCGCGCAGTCGTCGAACTGGTAGTACAAGGGCTGCGGGTTGTGGTCGTTCACCAGCTGCAGCGACCCTCCGATCGCCAAAGCATCGAAGTGGCCAAAGATCAGCGGGTGGCGCTCGCGCGGCGCCATGGTGCGCAGGTCCAGTTCAAGGGTGGTTGGCGTCAGGGTTGCGGTCATGAGAGTCTTTCGGGCGGTGTGGAGCACCTGGGCGCGCGACATCGAACGCCTGCGGTGCGGGCGGGGAACTGAAGATCCAGGCGGGGGTGGGCGAACGAAGGGCGACCGAGCGGCACTAACCGTCCTTGCCGTCCAGCCGGCTGCTCAGCAGCCATGGCAGGTATCGCCACAGGTAGAACGCAAAGGCCATCGACCAGGCCGCCGCCGCCACCGTCAGCCATGCAGCGATGTGCGCTGGCGCCACCAAGGGCAGCAGCACCCGGGCGACAGCGGCACCGGTGACGAGCCAGTAAGCGGCAACCTCGAGCCGAGACACCGTGAGTGCACGGCCCGTGTGGCCCCTGGCCGTGCGGGTGACCATGCCGATGATGAGCCCCGCCGTGGCGCCCACCGCCAAGGCATGGATGCCGGCCGAAGCCGCCACACCACCCACTTGTGCGGCGGCGAGCAGCCCGAAGCCGATGGGCAGCCAGGCGTAGGCGGCATGCAGCACCCACAGGATGGGCCGTGCCCGGGTGCGCCACGGCTGCCAGTGCCACAGACGCGCGGCATGCAGCAGCGCCGAAGCCGCCAGGCCGGTGGCGGTGAACAAGTTCGCGGGCAGCAGCACCCAGGCGGTCAAGGACAAGGCCGTCACCACCAGCGTGCTGCGCTCCAGCCCAAGCGGCACCTTCAACTGCTTGCCCGGCAAGGCGGACATGGTGAACGCCGGGATCACCCGCCCCGCGATCACGCATTCGATCATCACCACCAGCGCCAACCCGGCGTGCAAAGCGCGCAGCGGAGCGATGTCCAGCCAACCCATCGCCGCCGCGTGGAAGGCGAGGTTGGCGGTGGCCAGCAGCAGCAGGATGGCGACGAGCGGCAGGTTGCGCCGGTTGCCGGCCTTCCACAGCACGCGGGCCAGAACGAAGGCCACCCAAGGCAGCAAGACCATGTCCAGCGCGGCGTACAGCGGATAGGGCGCCCACACAGCCGACAGCCGTGCCGCCAGCCATAGCCCCGCCATCGCAGCCAGAGTGGTGCCACGCGGGGTGGCCAGGCCCGTCCAGGCCTTGCCGGCCGTGAGCAGGAAGCCGACGATCACCGCCCCGGCAAAGCCGAACAGCATTTCGTGCGCGTGCCACAACAGCGGCGGCATCGTCGAGGGCAGTGCCAGCCAGCCCAGGAGACCCGCCACCCAATACGGCACCGCCAACAGCGCAAACCAGGCGGCACCCAGGTAGAAGGGGCGAAAGCCCAGGCGGAACAGCGGCCAGCCCGGCAGCGGAAAGTGCTCGCTCGACCTTGGACCGGCTTCCAGACCCGGTGACTTGATTGAAAGATGCAGCATGCGCGCATGTTAAAGACTCGCCCGCCTTAAAGCAATACACTTCATGCATCTTTAAGGATCGCCATGCGTCTGTCCGAGTACACCGACTACACCCTGCGCGTGCTGATGTACTGCGCCACCCACCGCGACCGGCTCGTCACGATTGGCGAGCTGGCCGAGCAGCACGGGTTGTCGAAGAACCACCTGATGAAGGTCGTCAACGACCTGGCCCGCGAGGGCCTGCTGGAAACCACCCGCGGCCGCGGCGGTGGCCTGCGGCTGCTGGCCGAGCCCGGGTCCATCCGCATCGGCGACGTGGTGCGCGCCACCGAAACCGACTTCCGGCTGGTGGAGTGTTTCGACGCCAGCACCAACGCCTGCACGCTCACCCCGAGTTGCCGGCTCAAGCACCTGTTCGACGATGCGCTGAAGGGCTACTTCAAGGCGCTGGACGGCGCCACGCTGGCGGACATGACGCACGGGCTGGCACTGCCCAAGGTGGCCATCAGCGCTTTGCCGTCCGGCCGCCAGCTGCCTGCTGTGGTGGCTGTGAAGGTGTCCACGAAAGCGGCTGCAGCGACACCGCGGCGCCCGGTGCGCCCAGGCCGCGGCACTTGAACCCAGGCAGGAGCACAGTCCCCATGGCCCTCACCCTGCCCGGCCACAGCGCCCCTGCCGTCGGCTTCGAAGTGCCCCTGGAAATGCTGGCTGCCTGCCACGGGCGCGTGCAGCACCAGTGCGAGACCCTGCTGCGGCTGGTTGCCCATGTGCAGGGCCATGGTGCAGACCGCCCTGCGCAGGAGGCCGCGGCAGCCGTCATGCGCTACTTCGACACCGCCGCGCGCCACCATCACGACGACGAGGAGCAGGACTTGTTCCCCGCCCTGCTGGAGTCGATGGCCGGCTCGGACGCGGTTTGCCTGCGCGAACTGACCGCCTCGCTCTGCAGCGACCACCGCCAACTGGAACAGCGCTGGGCCGCCCTGCGGGAGCGGCTATCGCAAGTCACTCATGGCGCTGCGTCAGCGCTGGCAGCCGCGGACGTCCCAGGCTTCGTGCAGTTGTATGAACAGCACATCGCTCGCGAGGAAGCCGAGTTGCTGCCGATGGCTGCACGCTTGCTCAGCGAAGCCGAACTGGACCGCATCGGCCTGGCCATGCGGTCACGGCGCGGCGTGACCGAACCCAGCGTTCCTCAGGCCTGAGGTACCTGCCAGTTGCTGAGGGCTGGCGACGCTGCCGTACCCGCCTTGGGATGCGCCGCCCGGGTGGGCCGGCCGGCGATGACCCAGTTCGCCAACTGTTCCCCCGGCCCGCAGAACGCGGTGTGCACGGCTGGGTCGGACACCGATGCACCACTCAGCGCCTTGGCGCCGAAGCCCATCAGGTGCAGGGCGTTCATGAAGTTCATCAGCGCCGCACCCACGCACAGCCACTGTTCGTGAGGTGGCACGTCTGGCACGTCGTCACGCACACGCGCCACCAGCGCAGCCAGCGCAGGCCCGTTGTAAGCCCGTGCACGGGCACGCTCGACCTCGTCTGGTGCCTGCCCCCGCTGTTGCGCGCCTGCGGCGAACAGCGCGGCGAGGTCCGAGCGCTCTGCATCACCCACCACGACAAAGCGAAACGGACGCAAACCGCCATGATCGGGCGCCCGCAAAGCCAGGGCGGCGGCCTGGGCCCACTGCGCGGCGTTCGGGCCGGGCAGTGCCAGGTACTTCGGGCCCACGGAGTAGCGCTGCCCGAGCAACGCCAGCAGTTCTTCCTCGGCACTCACCCTGACCGCCCTGCCATGTAAACGGCCGCCTGCACCCGCGAGCTGAGGTTCAGCTTGCGCAGGATGTGCTGCACGTGGATCTTCACCGTGGCTTCTGCGATGTTCAGGTCGCGCGCCACTTCCTTGTTGCTGGCGCCCTTGGCAATCAAGGCCAGGATCTCGCGCTCGCGCGGCGACAGGCTGTGGATGGGGTCCGTGTCGACAGCGGGCGGCGGCGGCGAAGCCGTGCCCTGCTCGGCCTGGAAGGCGCTCACCAGCTTGCTCGTCATCTCTGGGCTGACGACGGATACACCGGCCATCGTCTGCTGGATGGCGGTGGCCAGCATCTCGCTGTCCATGGTCTTGAGCAGGTAGCCGCGGGCGCCGCCGCGCAGGGCGGCGGCGAGGTCGCGCTCGTCTTCGCTGACGGTGAGCATCAGCACTCGGGCTTGCGGCGCCACGGCCTTGAAACCGGCCAGCGCGTCGACCCCATTCACGCCCGGCATGTGGTTGTCCAGCAGGATGACGTCAGGCTGCGTCTGCGCGGCCCGCTGGTGCGCCTCGTTGGCGTCGCCGGCTTCGGCCACCACCTGGAAACGCGCGTCGCCTGCCAGCAGCGCAATCAAGCCGCGGCGGAACAGCGTGTGGTCGTCGACCACCAGCACGCGGATGACGGCCGCGGCCGTCATGCAGCCAGCCCCACGCGTTCCGGCAACTTCAGCACGACACAGGTGCCAGAGCCCGGCACCGAAGCCACTTCCACCGTGGCGCCGATGTTCTGCGCCCGCTCGCGCATGATGCGCAGGCCGACATGGGTTTCATCGGGGCCGGCGCCCGTGGTGTCGAAGCCGCAGCCGTCGTCGCGCACTTCCACGCGCCAATGCGGCGTCTGCTGCACTTCCACCCAGACTTCGCGCGCATGCGCGTGCTTGCGCACGTTGGACAGGGCTTCCTGCACCACATGCAGCACCTGCACCTGAACGTCGGCCGGCAGTGGCATGCCCTCGCCTTCGATCTCCAGGTGCGTGGCCAAGCCGGTCTGGTGCTCGAACTTCTGCAGCGTGGTCTTCAAGGCCGGCGCGATATCTTCGTTGTTCGTACGCGTGCGGAAGTGCACCAGCAGCTCACGCACGTCGCCCATGCTCTCGTGAACGCCGGCGTCCAGTTCGCCCAGGGTCTTGTCGATGCGCGCAGCATCGGCGCTCTTGATGTCGTTTCGCAAGAGGCCGAGCTGGATCTTCAGAAAGGCCAGGCTCTGCGCGATCGAATCGTGCAGTTCCCGCGCGATGAAGCTGCGCTCCTCGGCCACTGCGGTTTCGCGCTGCAGCGCGGCGGCACGCAGGCTCTCAATGGCACCCGCAAGATGGCTGGCGATGGTCTCCAGCAGGGCGCGGTCGTCATCAGACAGGGTCCGGGGCTCGCGATAGAACAGGTTGAGCTCACCCACCATGCGCTCGTGCAAGCGCACCGGCACGCTGATGACGGTCTGGAAGCCTTCGCGGGCACAGTGCCCCAGGCGTGCTGCCGGGCCGTCGGACACGATGGGGATCACGCGCGTCGCGGCGCCACCTTGGGGCTGGCCACACAGGCAGTCGCCCGTCGGAATGCAAAGCTCTTCGTCGATCACCGCCTGCGGCAGGCAGTCAGACGCCAGCAGCAGGTACTTGCGATTGGCCTCGTCCGACCAGCGCACGGCCGAGGCGTCGGCGCGGGCTACATGGCGCACCTGTCGTGCGATGCCCTGCGCCAGGGACTCCAGCGTCTCGGCGCGCGCCACGAAGGCTGCTGACTCGTAGAGCGCAGCCAAACGCGACCGCTCGGCTTCCAGATGCTCGGTCTTTTCCTTCACCTTCGATTCAAGGTTCTGGTACAGGCCCTGCAGGGTGGTCGCCATGCGGTTGAAACCGGCCGCGAGCGCGCCGAATTCGTCGTCTGCGCCCGGTTCAACGCGCGCGCCCAGATCACCCCCCTCCACGCGGGCCAGGCCGGCCTGCAACCGGGACAGCGGATTGAAGATGAACAGGTAGGCCGAATAGAGCAAGGCAATGGCGCTGCCGATGGTCAGCGCCACCATCACGAACTGGACGGCGTTCAGGATGGCCGTGAGGCGTGACAGGTGCTGCTCGATGGCGGTGACGAAGGCATCGACGCGGGCCACGAAGGCATCGGCCTGCTGCGCAGCGCGTTGCGCATCCGGAGAGGGCAAGGCGGTCCACTGGACCTTGAGACTGGACCAGTCGCGCTGCACGGCCTCGAATGCCTGCAGCGATCCCGGATCGTGCGGCACGAGCAGCGGGCGGGCGGGGTCGCCCTCACGCAACAGTTCCACGCTTTGGTCGAACTGCGACATGCGCTCGGCCAACTGCTGCGCGTCTTCTCGCGCCAACGTCTGCGCCATGCGCCAAGTCTGCATGCGCATGCGACCGGCCTCGTTGACAGCCGCTGCGCCGCCTTCAAGCTGCCAAGTCACCCACAGGGTCAGGCCGATGGAGGCAAATGCCATCACCAGCAAGGCGCTTCCAATGGCGCCTAGCTTGGCCGACAGACTCCAGGTGCGAGGCATGCGCGCACTGTACTGGAGGCCCGACAGAGGCCCCGCAGTCGTCAAGCTTGCAGTGAACTCAAGCGCCATGCGTCATCCACGCGTGAAGGAAGCCGAGCGGCTGGTGCGCCAGCGCCACCGAGACCATGAACCCATACACCGCCAGTGCAGCCCCATAGCTGGCCGCGCGTGCCGTAGGCGACCGCGCCCGCTTGAGCGCCAGCGAGCCCAGCACGATGCAAAGCACCAGCAGCGTCAGCTTGGCCCCGAGCCAGGGGCTGCTCGCCGGGTTCAGCGACAGCCCGGCCCACAGCATCACCCCTGCCATGAGCAGCGCCGTGTCGATGCCATAGCTGGTCATCCGCCAGGGCTTGGCCATCGCCCAGCCCCTGCCGGCCAGCACGAGGGCGCCGCGCACCGCGAACAACGCTCCACTGGCCAGCACGAGGCCGATGTGGGCTGCCTTGATCTGCAGATACCAGCTTGCAAACTCAGACATGGTGATTGGCAAGCCGCTGCAAGCGACTAAGCTCCCGGGTATGGAAATCAGTCACTTCAACGACCTGCTGGCCGCCGCGCGGCAACAACCCGAGCCGCAGAGCCTTTTGCTGGTGTTTGCCGGGGCGAGCCTGCCCGCAGACGCCACGGCCGAACAACGGGCTCGCTTCGAGGCGGGCGAATCGGGTGAACTGGCGCCGCTGATGTGCGTCGACAAGGATCCGGCCAATCTGCCGGATTTCGCCGCCTTGCAGGCCGAAGCCGCGGCCATGGGCCCCGAGTGGGCGCTGGTTTTCGCCGCGGCCCTGTCTGGCCACGGACAGCGGGCGCCCGAAGCAGCGCAGGTGGAAGCCGCGCTCAACCGCATGGTCGAGGCGGTGAAGTCCGGCAACCTCAGTGGCCTGATCCCCTTTGACCGCCAGGGCGAGGCCGTGCAGCTGGACTGAGGCTGGACGTACGACGCCGGAAGGCGTCGTACGCCTGCCGAAGGCCGACGCCCGATTTCACGGGCGTCGGCTGAACGGCTGCTGGCGGGATCACAAGCGCGTCGACTCATCGTCCTGCCGCGCTTCGGGCGCATGCGCCCGGTACGGTCCGGTCCCCGCGTTGTCGGCCTGGGCTGCCGGCACGAAGCCACCCCGCTGCACGTCGAAGACGTGCACCTCACCGTCCTCGATCACGTAGTGCCAGCCGTGCAGGGCCAGCGTGCCGGCCTCCACGCGCTCGCGCACCATCGGGTAGTCCATCAGCCGCTCCAGCTGCAGCACCACCGCGCGCTGTTCGGTGCGCCGCAGCACATCAGGGCCGGGCTCCGCCACCGGCAAGGCGGCTTCGCGGCCGAGCTCCAGCCATTGCGACAAGTGCTTGGCCTCGGGTGAGACATCGCCATACAAGGCCCGGATCGCGCCGCAATGACTGTGGCCGCACACCACGATGCGCTGAACCGACAGGTTGAGCACGGCGAACTCGATGGCCGCCGCGGTGCCGTGGAAGCCGTGACTCTGGTCGTGTGGCGGCACGAAAGCCCCCACGTTGCGCACCAGGAACAGCTCGCCCGGGCCGGCGCCGGTCAGCAGGTAGGGCACCAGGCGCGAATCACTGCAACCGATGAACAGCGTCATCGGATGCTGGCCGTCGTCGACCAAGTGCCTGAAGTGAGAGCGGTGCAGCGGGAAGGCGTCGGTCTGGAAGCGCTGCAGCCGCTGCAGGAGTTCGTCGGGCATGGCGGGGCGGGTCTGTTCGGCGTTACTGCACCAAGGGCGACTCGGCCGCCTCCAGGTCGACGCCCGTCAAGGTGGCCGCACCGGCCAGCAGTTGCAGGTACTGCCGCAGGGCGGTGGCGAAGGCCTGCTGGCGAAGACCTTGCGCGACGGCCGACTTCACGGCCTCGAACGCCGGGTCCAGACCCGGTTCGCGCGCCAGTACCTCCACCACATGCAGCCCGAAGCGGCTGTGCACCAGACGCGGCAGCACGCCGACCTCCGGTTTGCCGAAGATCTCGCAGGCGAACTCGGGCGCACAGTCGTCGGTCGTCAACCATCCCAGGGCGCCACCATCGGCCCCGCTGGGGCAGTTCGAGGTGACCGAGGCCGCTGCCGCAAAGCGATCCTCGCCATCGGGTGCAGCGCAACGCACATCCAGCAGGCAGGCCTCGGCCCGCTGGCGAAGCGCGTTCACGTCCACACCCGGTGTCACGGCAAACAGCACGTGGCGCAGCTGCACACGTTCACCCACGGCGTAGCGGCCACGCTGGGCCGCGTGGTGCCGGCGCAGGGCCTCGTCTGACGGCTCGGGTACATGCAGCTCGCGGTCCAGCAGGGATTCAATGGCCGTGCTGGCGTCCTCGGTCATGGCGCCGCCCAAGGGCAGCGGGTCGTCTGCCGCCAGCAGGCCGACTTGGATGGCGGCCTGGCGCAGCAGCTCGGCACAGGCCCGCTGCCGGAGGTCTTCGGTCGTCAGCGCTTCGTTGGGGTAGGCCAGCACGATGCCGTTGACCTGGGGGAGCAAGGAAGTGGTGTTCATGGCCCGAGCTTTCTGCTGAGAGTGGGAAAGAGCTCAACCGACACGCCGCGGCTGGGTTTGCCCCGCGGGCACGTTCAGCCTGCGGGCGCGCACCATCTGGTAGGGCCGCACCAGGTAAGCCAGCGTGCCGAAGCCGCTCCACACGTGCACGAGGCGGCTGAAGGGAAACAGCAGGAAGATCGTCATGCCCAGCAGCATGTGCGCCTGGAAGTGCCACTCGACACCGGCCACCAGCGCGGCATTCGGCTGCATCAGCACGATGCCCTGCAGGTACTCGGCCAGGCGCAGCATGGTCTGCGGGTCCTTCACGTGGTGCAGCGAGGCCGGCAGCGTCGACAGGCCAATGACCAGCTGCACCCACAGGATCACGAGGATGGCGATGTCGGTGCGGTGGCTGGTGAGGCGGATGCGCGGGTCGAACAGGCGGCGGTGCAGCAGCATGGTCAAGCCGATGAAGCACAGCCCCCCGGCAACGCCGCCAGCCACCACCGCGATCAACTGCTTCTGCGAGGCGGTGACGAAGATCTCGTACAGCCAGTGCGGCGTGAGCTGCCCGAAGAGGTGGCCGAAGAACAGGAACAGGATGCCGCCGTGGAACAGGTTGCTGCCCCAGCGCAGCTGCGCCTTGCGCAGCAGCTGCGAGCTGTCGCTCTTCCAGGTGTACTGGTCGCGGTCGAAGCGGGCCAGGCTGCCCATCAGGAAGACGGCCAGACAGAGGTATGGGTAGACGTTGAAGGCGAAGTTGTGGAGGGTGTTCATGCGGACGCTCCCGGCGTGACTTGGGTGGCTGTGCGCACCGGCGTGCGCACGATCTGGATCGGTTGGGGCTGCCCAGGTCGCGCCTGGCCCTGGGTGGAGCAGCCGTCGAAGGCCATGGGCTCGGCCCAGCTCTCGTCCAGCTCGGGCTCGGACGGCACGGTGACCGCCTGCGCCTTCTCACCGGCCAGGTCCAGCAACGCGGCCAGCACGCAGGCGTGCGCCGCCTCGCGGCGCAACAGCGCGCTGAAGATCACCTGCAGGATGTGGGCGATCTCGCCCAGGAAAGCCTTGGCCTGCGCCGGGGGCTGGGTGGACGCGTACTGAAGCACCACCGTCAGGTGGTCCGGCAGTTCGCCCGGTGCCAGGAACAGGCCCGCCGCCTCGTAGGTCTGGCACAGGTCCACCATGGCTGGGCCGCGGTCGCGGCTGTCGCCGTGCACGTGCTCGAACAGGTGCAGCGCGGTACCGCGGCCCCGGTCGAAAAGTTCAACGTGGTCGGCTTCCACGTCCAGCGGGCGGCGACGGGCCAGTCGTGTGATCAGGGCATCCAGTTCCGCCAGGCGATCGGCGCTGAGCGCGCCCTCGTCGTGCAAGGCCGCCTGCAGCTCGGGCAGGTGGGCGCGCAGCTCGGCGTCGGGGTAGCTCAGCAGGTGGGCGAGCACACGCAGGGTCTTGGTGGCCGGCACCGGAGTGGTATTGAAGAAGCTCATGGTCAGACCCCCGCCTTGATGGGAATGGTGCGCTTCTTCTCGCTGCCGAAGAGGCTGGTCTCGGTCGTGCCTTCGCTGCAGCCGTTACCGAAGCTGAAGCCGCAGCCGCCGCGCACGTTGAACGCGTTCTCGGCGTACTCACGGTGCGTCGTCGGGATGACAAAGCGGTCTTCGTAGTTGGCGATGGCCATCACTTGGTACATCTCCTCGACCTGGTTGACGCTCAGCTTCACCTGGTCGATGGCGGCGTGGTTGGCCACGCCATCCACGTGCTTGGCGCGCTGGTAGGCGCGCATGGCCAGCATGCGTTCCAGTGCCCCCACCACCGGCACCGTGTCCCCCGCCGTCAGCAGGTTGGCCAGGTACTTGACGGGGATGCGCAACTGGTTGACATCCGGGATCTCGCCGTTGGTGCCCACGTGCCCGGCGTTCGCTGCTGCAGTGATGGGGCTGAGCGGCGGCACGTACCAGACCATCGGCAGCGTGCGGTACTCGGGGTGCAGCGGCAGCGCCACCTTCCACTCCACCGCCATCTTGTAGACGGGGCTGTTGCGGGCGGCCTCCATCCAGTTGTCCGGAATGCCGTCCAGCTTGGCCTGGGCGATGACCTTCGGGTCGTTCGGGTCCAGGAAGATGTCGAGCTGCGCCTGGTACAGATCCTTGTCGTTGACGACGCTGGCGGCTTCCTGGATGCGGTCGGCGTCGTACAGCAGCACGCCCAGGTAGCGGATGCGGCCCACGCAGGTCTCGCTGCACACCGTGGGCTGGCCGGCCTCGATGCGTGGGTAGCAGAAAATGCACTTCTCGGCCTTGCCGCTCTTCCAGTTGTAGTAGATCTTCTTGTAGGGGCAGCCGCTCACGCACATGCGCCAGCCGCGGCACTTGTCCTGGTCGATGAGGACGATGCCGTCTTCCTCGCGCTTGTAGATGGAGCCCGAGGGACAGCTCGCGACGCACGCCGGGTTCAGGCAGTGCTCGCACAGCCGGGGCAGGTACATCATGAAGGTGTTCTCGAACTGGCCGTAGATGTCCTTCTGGATGTCGTCGAAGTTCTTGTCCTTGCTGCGCTTCGAGAACTCGCCACCCAGGATCTCTTCCCAGTTCGGGCCCCACTCAATCTTCTCCATGCGCTTGCCCGTGATCAGGCTGCGCGGCCGCGCGGTGGGCGCGTGCTGCATCTCGGGCGCCGACTGCAGGTGGTCGTAGTCGAAGGTGAAGGGCTCGTAGTAGTCGTCGATCTGCGGCAGGTTGGGGTTGGCAAAGATCTTCATCAAGAGCTTCCACTTGCCACCCTGGCGCGGCTCGATGGACCCATTGGCCTTGCGAACCCAGCCACCGTTCCACTTGTCCTGGTTCTCCCATTCCTTGGGGTAGCCGATGCCGGGCTTGGTCTCGACGTTGTTGAACCAGGCGTATTCCACGCCGGGGCGGCTGGTCCACACGTTCTTGCAGGTCACGCTGCAGGTGTGGCAGCCGATGCACTTGTCCAGGTTCAGCACCATGCCGATCTGTGCGCGTACTTTCATGTTCTTGCTCCTTGGCTGATCGGCGGGTTCAGGGGTTCTCACCCTGGCCTTGATAGGCCTCGGCGAGATGGTCATCAGCCGGGGTGTCCAGCCAGTCGACCTTGGCCATCTTGCGCACCACCACGAACTCGTCGCGATTGGTGCCGATGGTTCCGTAGTAGTTGAAGCCGTAGCTGAACTGCGCATAGCCGCCGATCATGTGGGTGGGCTTGAGCACGATGCGCGTCACGCTGTTGTGGATGCCGCCGCGCACGCCGGTGATCTGCGATCCGGGCGTGTTGATGATCTTTTCCTGCGCGTGGTACATCAGCAGCATGCCGGGGTTCACGCGCTGGCTCACCACCGCGCGGGCTGCAATGGCACCGTTGATGTTGAAGACCTCGACCCAGTCGTTGTCGACGATGCCGCTGCGTTTGGCATCGTCCTCGCTCAGCCACACCACCGGGCCGCCGCGGTTCAGCGTCAGCATCAGCAGGTTGTCGCTGTAGGTGCTGTGGATGCCCCACTTCTGGTGCGGCGTGATGAAGTTGAGCAGGATCTCCTGGTGCCCGTTCGGCTTGATGTTGTGGATGCCGGCCGTGGTCTTCAGGTCCACCGGCGGGCGGTAGCTGCTCAAGGCCTCGCCGAAGGCGATCACCCAGGGGTGGTCCAGGTAGAACTGCTGGCGGCCGGTCAGCGTGCGCCAGGGAATCATCTCGTGCACGTTGGTGTAGCCCGCGTTGTACGAGACGGTCTCGCTCTCGATGCCGCTCCAGGTCGGGCTGCTGATGATCTTGCGCGGTTGCGCCTGCACGTCGCGGTAGCGGATCTTTTCGTCCTCGCGGTACAGCGCCAGGTGGGTGTGGTCGCGACCGGTCTGCTTGCCCAGGGCCTGCCAGGCCTTCACCGCCACGTGGCCGTTGGTTTCGGGCGCGAGTTGCAGGATGACCTCGCAGGCGTCGATGTCGGTCACGATCTTCGGCATGCCCTTCGTCACGCCTTCGGTCAACGTCTTGCCGTTCAACTGGCCGAGCTGTTCGACCTCGGTGCCGGTCTTCCAGCCGATGCCCTTGCCGCCGTTGCCCAGCTTGTCCATCAAGGGGCCCAGCGCAGTGAAACGCTTGAACACGTTCGGGTAGTCGCGCTCCACCACGGTGATCTGCGGCGCCGTCTTGCCGGGGATCAGGTCGCACTGGCCCTTCTTCCATTCCTTCACGTCGAAGGGCTGGGCCAGCTCGCCGGCGGTGTCATGCATGATGGGCGTGAGCACCACCTCCTTCTCCACGCCCAGGTGGCCGACGCACACCTCGCTGAAGGTCTTGGCGAAGCCCTTGTAGATCTCCCAGTCGGAGCGTGATTGCCACACCGGGTCCACCGCCGCGCTCAGCGGGTGGATGAAGGGGTGCATGTCGCTGGTGTTGAGGTCGTTCTTCTCGTACCAGCTGGCGGTGGGCAGCACGATGTCGCTGTACAGGCAGGTGGTGCTCATCCGGAAGTCCAGCGTCACCACCAGGTCGAGCTTGCCGACGGGTGCTTCCTTGTGCCACTTCACCTCGGTGGGCTTGGCATCGTCAGCGCCCAGGTCCTTGCCCTGGATGCCGTTCTCGGTACCCAGCAGGTGCTTGCAGAAGTACTCGTGCCCCTTGCCCGACGAGCCCAGCAGGTTGCTGCGCCAGACAAACAGCACGCGCGGCCAGTTCTGGGGTGCGTCGGGGTCTTCGCAGCTCATCTGGACGGTGCCGTCCTTCAGCGCCTTGACGACGTAGTCCTTGGCGTCCAGGCCGGCGGCGCTGGCGTCCTTCACCACCTGCAGCGGGTTGGTCTTGAGCTGCGGCGCACTGGGCAGCCAGCCCATGCGTTCGGCGCGCACGTTGTAGTCGATCATGCTGCCGCCGAAAGCCGTCTTGTCGGCCAGCGGCGAGACGATCTCTTCCATGCCCAGCTTCTCGTAGCGCCACTGGTCGGTGTGGGCGTAGAAGAAGCTGGTGCTGTTCATCTGGCGCGGCGGGCGGCACCAGTCCAGCGCAAAGGCCAGCGCCGTCCAGCCGGTCTGCGGGCGCAGCTTTTCCTGGCCCACGTAATGCGCCCAGCCACCGCCGCTCTGGCCGATGCAGCCGCACATCATCAGCAGGTTGATGACGCCGCGGTAGTTCATGTCGGCGTGGTACCAGTGGTTCATCGCCGCGCCGATGATCACCATGCTCTTGCCGTGCGTCTTGTGCGCGTTCTCGGCGAACTGGCGGGCCACGGTGATGATCTGGTCACGCGGCGTGCCGGTGATGCTCTCGGCCCAGGCCGGTGTGTAGGCCGCGTTGTCGTCGTAGCTCTTGGCGCCACTGCCCAGCCCGCGGTCGATGCCGTACTGCGCCACCTGCAGGTCGAACACCGTGGCCACCAGCGCTTCGCGGTGCTCACCCTCCTTGCCCAGCCGCAGGCGCACGGCAGGCACCTTGACGAAGTTGACTTCGCCGTTCTGGGTGTTGGACTTGAAATGCGGGGTGCTGACGCCGCCGAAGTACGGCAGGCCGATATCCACCACCTCATGCGCCTGCTCGCCGTCTTCGATGACGGACAACTTCAGCTTCACCTCGGTGCCGTGGCGCGCTTCCTTGCTCTCCAGGTTCCACTTGCCCTGGTCCACGCCGCCCTCAGGCGTCCAGCGGAAGCCGATGCTGCCGTTGGGCAGCACCGCGCGGCCGTTCGTGTCGAAGGCCACCGTCTTCCACTCGGGGTTGTTCTCCTGGCCGAGCTTGCCGTTGAAGTCGCTAGCGCGCAGGTAGCGGTCGGGCACCAGGGTCTTGCGGCCGTCGGGCAGCGTGTGCTCCTTGAGCATCACCAGCAGCGGCAGGTCGGTGTAGCGGCGCGCGTAGTCGTCGAAGTACGGGCTGCGCTGCTTGAAATAGAACTCGTTGAGCGCCACGTGGCCCATGGCCATGGCCAGCGCCGCATCGGTGCCCTGCTTCGGGTGCAGCCAGATGTCGGCCAGCTTGGCCACCTCGCTGTAGTCGGGCGTGATGGCCACCGTCTTCGCGCCCTTGTAGCGAACCTCGGTGAAGAAGTGCGCGTCGGGCGTACGGGTCTGCGGCACGTTGCTGCCCCAGGCCATGATATAGGTGCTGTTGTACCAATCGGCACTCTCGGGCACGTCGGTCTGCTCGCCCCACACCTGCGGGCTGGCGGGTGGCAGGTCGCAGTACCAGTCGTAGAAGCTCATGCACACGCCGCCGATCAGGCTGAGGTAGCGGCTGCCGGCGGCGTAGCTGACCATGCTCATCGCCGGGATCGGCGAGAAGCCGATCACCCGATCGGGGCCGTGCTTCTTGATCGTGTAGACGTTACTGGCCGCGATGATCTGGTTCACCTCGTCCCAGCTGCTGCGCACGAAGCCGCCCATGCCACGCACCTTCTGGTAGTCGCGTCGGGCGGCGTCGTCCTCGACGATGCTGGCCCAGGCATCGACGGGGGTCTTGGCCACCTTCATCGCCGCGCGCCAGCGCTCGAGCAGTCGGCCGCGCACCATCGGGTACTTCACGCGGTTGGCGCTGTACAGGTACCAGCTGTAGCTGGCGCCGCGGGCGCAGCCGCGCGGCTCGTGGTTGGGCATGTCCCAGCGGGTGCGCGGGTAGTCGGTCTGCTGCGTTTCCCAGGTGACGATGCCGCCCTTGACGTAGATCTTCCAGCTGCAGCTGCCCGTGCAGTTCACGCCATGGGTGCTGCGCACGATCTTGTCGTGCGCCCAGCGGTTGCGGTAGGCATCTTCCCAGGTGCGGTCTTCACCGGTGGTGAGGCCGTGGTCGCCCGAGAAGGTCTCCTTGGGCAGCGAGAAGTGGGTGAGGCGGTCCAGAAAGTGGCTCATGAAGTCGTCCTTGGGAAAAGTCGTCTGTGCTCGAAGTTCAGCGAGGGAATCGGCGGGCAAATCAACAGGGATAGGGCGCGTTGCGGCGGCCATAAGCCCACCAGGTCAACGCGATGCAGGAGAGGTAGAACACGGCGAACATCGCCATCGCCGCCGACGCGCTGCCGGTCATCGCCAGCGAAGAGCCCACGCTCTTGGGGATGAAGAAGCCGCCATAGGCGCCGATGGCGCTGGCAAAGCCGAGCGCGGCCGCCGCCTCGACGGCACCTTCCTTGGCGGCCAGGGCCTGGGCCGAGGGCAGGCAGTCGGCTTTGCGCAGCCGCTCGGCCACGAAGAGGCAGGAGATCATTCGGAACGTGCTGCCGTTGCCAATGCCCGATGCGGCGAACAGCACACCGAAGGCCGCGAGGAAGCCAAGGAGGTGACCGCCCCGCCCCGCTGCGCCTGCGGAGGAGCCCGACGGCAGGCACCACAGCGCCGCCAGCGCGGCCAGCGCCATGGCGACGAAGATCCAGAAGGTCACCCGTGCACCACCCCAGTGGTCGGCCATCCAGCCCCCCAGCGGGCGCAACACGGCACCGATCAGCGGGCCCAGCCACACCAGGTGCAGCGCATCGGCCTGCTGGAACTGGCTTTGCACCAGCATCGGCAAGCTGGCGGCATAACCGATGAAGCTGCCGAAAGTGCCCAGGTACAGCCAGCACATCAACCAGTTGTGCTTGCGCGTGAAGATCACCGCCTGCTCGGCCAGGCCGGCGTGCGTGTCGGGCAGGTCGTCCATGCCGTACCAGGCTGCGGCCGTGCTGGCCAGGATCAGCGGCACCCAGATGAAGCCGGCGTTCTGCAGCCACATCGCTCCTTCGGCCGTCTGTTGGGCGGCACCGCCGAACACGCCGAAGACCCCGGCGCTGATGGCCAGAGGCACCAGCAGCTGCGCCAAGGCCACGCCCAGATGCCCCAAGCCGGCGTTCAGGCCCAGCGCGGTGCCGCGGCGCGCGGACGGGAAGAAGAAGCTGATGTGGGCCATCGAGCTGGCAAAGTTGCCGCCGCCCAGGCCGCACAGCAGCGCCAGCACCACCATCCACTCGAACGGCGTGTTCGGGTCCTGCACCGCCAGGCCCAGGCCGACAGCGGGCAGCAGCAGGCTGGCCGTGGCCAGCGTGGTGAAGCGGCGGCCACCAATGAGGGGCACCGCAAACGCGTAGAAGATGCGTAGCGTGGCACCGCACAGGGCCGGCAGCGCCGTCAACCAGAACAGCTGGTTGGTGCTGTAGCGGAAGCCCACGGCGGGCAGGTGCACCACCACCACCGACCACAGCATCCACACCGCAAACGCCAGCGCCAGGGCGGGGATGGACACCCACAGGTTGCGCTGGGCCACGGCACGGCCTGCACGGTCCCAGAACCCGCGGTCCTCGGGGTTCCAAGCTTGCGGCGTCGTCATGGTGTTCATGGCGCAGACGGCGTGGGAGATCGGTGGTGGTGTTGGCTGAACTCAGGGGTTCTTCACGTACGCATTGGCACGCAGGTAGAACCACCAGTTCAGCACCAGGCAGACGGCGTAGAAGATGGCGAAGCCGTACATCGCGTACTGCGGCGTTCCCGCCTTGATCTGCGCGCCGATGACCACCGGCGCGATGAAGGCACCGTAAGCGGCGATGGCCGATGTCCAGCCCAGCACCGGGCCAGCCTGGGTGCGGTCGAAGATGACGCCGATGGTGCGGAAGGTGCTGCCGTTGCCGATGCCGCTGGCCAGGAACAGCAGCATGAACAGGCCCAGGAACAGCGGGAAGTACTGCTCCGGCGTGGCCGAGGCGTAGGCCTGCATCATCACGTAGCCCACCGCCACCGAGGCGCCGGCCATCACCACCGAGATGATCTGCGTGACGATGGAGCCGCCCACCTTGTCGGAGATCCAGCCACCCACCGGGCGGATGGCCGCACCGATGAAGGGACCCATCCAGGCGTAGGTCAGCGCAGAAGGCGCGTTCGGGTTCTTCAGCACGTGCTGCATCACGCCGTTGGCATCGGGCACGTGCAGGAAGCCGAAGATCACCGTGATGGCCAGCGGCAGCGCCATCGAAAAGCCGATGAACGAGCCGAAGGTGACGATGTACAGCGCCGTCAGCGACCAGGTGTGCTTGTTGCCGAAGATGGCGAACTGCTTCTTCACGCCTTCCTTCATTTCACCGAAGGCGGCCAGCTTCATCACCATCAGCGCCAGGATCACGTCCAGCGGAATGGCCACCCACATGCTCAGCACACCCAGACCCGTGGGCTTGGGCAGGTACAGCCACAGCATGAAGATCGCAGGCACGAAGGCCAGCGTGTACAGGTAGGTGATCTTGGCGAAGGCGGTGAGCGGGGAACCTGTGGCGGGCGACACCGTCTTCAGGTTGTTCATGCCCCACCAGCACAGCACGCTCAGCGGCACCAGCGACAGCACCCAGGCGAAGCCCGCGTTCTGCACCCAGGTGGGCGTGCCGGCGGCGATCTTTCCGAAGATCCAGCCGCTGTCCTTGACCAGCACCATGGGCTCACCACCGAACGCACCGAAGATGCCGACGGTCATCACCAGCGGGATGACGATCTGCATCGTCGTCACGCCGAAGTTGCCCAGGCCGGCGTTCAGGCCCAGTGCCGTGCCCTGCAGCCGCTTCGGGAAAAAGGTGCTGATGTTGGACATCGAGCTGGCGAAGTTGCCGCCGCCCACGCCCGACCACAGCGCCATCAACTGGAAGGCCCACAGCGGCCAGTCCTTGTGCTGCAGCACGATGCCGGTGCCGATGGCCGGGGCCAGCAACATGGCCGTCGTCAGGAAGATGGTGTTGCGTCCGCCGGCCAGGCGGATGAGGAACGAGGCCGGGATGCGCATCGTGGCACCCGAGATGCCGGCGATGGCCGTCAATGTGAATAGCTCGGCCTGGGTGAACGGGAACCCCAGGTTGAGCATCTGAACGGTGATGATTCCCCACATGCCCCAGACCGCGAAGCCGCACAGCAGCGCGGGCACCGAGATCCAGAGGTTGCGGTAGGCGACCTTCTTGCCGGTGGCATTCCAGAAGGTCTCGTCTTCGGGGCGCCAATCGGCGATGTCGGCGCCCTGGGTTTGGGAGGTCTTGGTGTTCATGGCGATGTTCCGGAGCAGGCTCAGCGCACCGCGCTGGCCGAAAGGGGAGAGGCCGGGGCGAGTGCGCCCATCAGTTCGGTCTTGCGCACCTCGGTCCAGTACATCCAGATCAGCGAGACCCAGACCACGCCGTACATCAACATGAAGGCGCTGGAGCGGATGCCGGTCAGGTCCATCAAGACGCCGAACATGATCGGCAGCACAAAGCCGCCCAGGCCGCCCGCCAGGCCCACGATGCCGCTGACGGTGCCGATGTTCCCGGGGTAGTCGTCGCCGATGTACTTGAAGACGCTGGCCTTGCCGAAGGCCCAGGCGATGCCCAGCACGAACATCAGCGCCGTGAAGACGTAGACGTTCAGGCCGATGTGGAAGGTGCGCGGTCCGTTGACCGTGAGCACGGTGAAATCGGTCTGCGGATAGCTCAGCAGGAACAGGCAGATCCAGCTGACCCACAGCACCCACCAGGTGACCTGGTGCGCGCCGAACTTGTCGGACAGCACGCCGCCCACCGCACGCAGCACGCCGCCCGGAAGGCTGAAGCAGGCGGCCAGCAGCGCGGCCGTCTGGATCGACAGGCCGAACTCGCCCACGTAGTACTGCACCATCCACAGCGCCAGCGCCACGTAGCCACCGAAGACGATGCTGTAGTACTGGCAGTACTTCAGCACCTTGGGGTCCTTCAGCATCTTCAGCTGGTCCGTGAACTTCACGTTCGAGGCGACCAGGTGCTTGGGGTCGCTGCTGCTGCCGAGCCAGAACAGGATGACCGTACCCAGCATCACCGCGGCGTACACCTGCGGCACCAGCGCCCAGCCGCCGATGGCCAGCAAGGCCGGCGCAGCGAACTTGTTGACGGCCGAGCCGGAATTGCCCGCGCCATACACACCCATCGCCATGCCCTGGCGGCTCTTCGGGAACCAGCGCGCCACGTACGGCGTGCCGACCGAGAACGACCCCCCGGCCAGACCCACGAAGAGGCCGATGACCAGGAAGTGCCAGTAGGCCGTGGCGTAACTCATCAGCCAGATGGCCGGCACGGTGGCCGCCATCAGAAGCGTCATCACGATGCGGCCGCCGTAGCGGTCGGTCCAGATGCCGAGCGGCACGCGGATCAGGCTGCCGGTGAGCACTGGCGTGGCGGTGAGCAGGCCGAACTCGGTGGCGCTCAGGCCCAGCGTCTTCTTCAGCGGGATGCCGATGACGCCGAACATCATCCAC
The DNA here is from genome assembly GCA_049274755.1 of Rubrivivax sp. Lineage (GTDB taxonomy): Bacteria > Pseudomonadota > Gammaproteobacteria > Burkholderiales > Burkholderiaceae_C > Rubrivivax. Next base: position 54,489 of record JBASTF010000206.1, read on the forward strand.
ACCATGAAGCACACGGTGAAGGCGATGGTGCTCACGATGAGCACGGACCACGCCTGGCGTGGGATGGGGGTTGTCGGGGTGGCCATGGAACAGACTCGTCTTGGGTGTGACGAGACTGTCTGCCGGCAGCGCCACCGCGAACATCCGCACGGTGGCTATGCGGGGCGCGGCAGAAGAACGATGCGCGCCGTGGCGCACATAGTTCTGAAGAACTACGCCGGGGGGTTACGTCTCAGACGTTGATTTGGGTCAACGTGATTCGGCAGGGCCGCCGTCCAGACTGGCGCGGAATCGACCGTTACCACCCCACATGACCCGCGACCTGACCCAGCGTGCGACCGCGCTGATCGAGCACATCCAGACCCGGTTTCACGACGGCCACCGCCGGGCACTGCCGGAGTTGATGACGATGGCGACAGCCGTGGAAGCCCAGGGCATCGACAAAGGCTTGGTGGACGCCCTGCGCGCCATCGGCCACGAGCTGGAACAGCACATGTTCAAGGAAGAGATGCGCCTGTTCCCGATGATGGAACAGGGCGGCAACACCTTGATTGAGCGGCTGATCGAGGACCTGCACCGCGAGCACGTCGCGCACGAGCAGGGCATGGACTGCTTTCAGGCCCGGGTCCGCGAATCGGCGCAGGCACACCGCGCCAATGCCACGCTGCAAGCACTTGCGCAAGCGGTCGAAGTCTTTGCGGATGAACTCATCAGCCACATCCACGCCGAGGACGATGAGCTCTTCCCCCTGTTCTGCGCTCCAGTGCCAACGGCTGGAACCGTACCCTGAGCTTCAACACCTCCAAACCCGTTCGACCATGACAAGCAACTTGCCCCCAGTCGCGAGCCACCCCACTGAGCCAAAAGCCCTCATCAGCCACATCCTCATGCGTTACCACGAGGTGCATCGCCGGCAACTCCCTGAGCTGATCCGCATGGCGGCCAAGGTCGAAGCCGTGCACGCCAGCCATGAGGCCGCTCCGACAGGTCTGGCCGCCTTGCTCACCTCCATGCACAGCGAGCTGCTGCAGCACATGGAGAAGGAGGAGTCCATCCTGTTCCCCATGCTGGAGCGCGGCGGCAACCCGCTTGTCGTTCATCCGATCGGGGTGATGCGCACGGAGCACGAAGAGCATGCCGAGCGGCTGCAACACCTGCTGGCGTTGACCCGGAACGCCACGCCGCCTGCGGATGCTTGCACCACCTGGCAGCAGCTCTGCGCGGGCGTCAGGGAGTTTGTGGACGACCTGCAGCAGCACATTCGTTTGGAGAACGAGGTGCTGTTTCCGCAGTTCGAGGCGCAGCGCAGCTGAAGACGCCCCGTGTCCAAGAAGTTCCCGCTGAACCCGGCGCATCCGGAGCGCATCTGCTGGGGATGCGATCGGTACTGCCCTGTCGACGACATGGTCTGCGGCAATGGCAGTGTCGCGACACTCCATCCGGCCGATCTGTTCGGGAGTGACTGGGCAAACTGGTTGCCTGTCGGGGAGACGATGGGCTTGAGCAGGCTGACTTCAGAGTCTTTGACTAGAAGTTCAGATCACTCTGACGAGCATGCGATCGATGGTTCAGGGCCATCTGCATAGTGTGCACATGTCGTCTGCATCAGGTTGCAGCAGGCCGCGCTCGAACCGACAGATGATTGAAGCCAGACGGATCCGTGGTCTCCTTGACCTCCAGGTAGGCCTGCTTGCGCACCAGTTCGCTCAGCTTGGTGAAGCCGTAGTTGCGCGGGTCAAACGACGTGTTGTTCTTGTTGATGAACGACCCCACGGCCGACAGCGACGCCCAGCCGCTGTCACGGGACGTTTCCGCGATGGCGTGGGTGAGCAGGCCCTTGAGGTCTGGCACATCCGACACCGATACAGGCGCAGCCGCTTCAGTTGGTCGCTTCAACACCTCCAGGAAGATGAACTTGTCGCAGGCCGCGATGAACGGCTCGGGCGTCTTGCGCTCGCCGAAGCCATAAACGGTCTTCCCCGCCTCGCGCATGCGCGTGGCCAGCCGGGTGAAGTCGCTGTCGCTGGAGACGAGGCAGAAGCCATCCAGGTTGCCGGCGTAGAGCAGGTCCATCGCGTCAATGATGAACGCCGAGTCGGTGGAGTTCTTGCCTTTGGTGTAGGCGAACTGCTGCATCGGCTGGATGGCGTGACGATGCAGATGCTCCTTCCAGCCAACGAGATTGGTGGTTGTCCAGTCACCGTACGCCCGCTTGACGGTGGCTGTGCCGTACTTGGCCACTTCCTCAAGTAGCTCCTTCACGACGCTGGCCGATGCGTTGTCCGCATCGATCAGCACGGCGAGCCGGGCGGTTTCGTTGTTGGCCATTTATTCTCTCTCTTCTGTATTCTCGACTTCGGGCCCCAGGTTGAGGCAAGCTGCCTCAGCCGGCAGTGGCCCCGTTGAGTGCGGACCGAGCACCGTAGTCGTCAGCAGACAGCATGGCCGATGCCCGGTTCGCGATCTCCACCTTGGACAAGCCGCCAGCGTCCGCAGCTGTCAACCATAGCCGGCATGCGAGATCGAAGGCTCCACCGACGTACCCGCCATCGTCATCGACCCCCTCGAACACCACGCGGTCGAGTTCCAGGAACTCTGCAAACATCGCCATCGCCTCGTCCGGGAAGCGGGGCAGCACTTCTCTCTGGACCTGCGCGACCCAGACGTCAAGTTCCCGTCCAAAGGCTGCAGCGTCCTGGCAGGCGACATATCGGTCATTGTTCTTCCATCGCTGCAGCTGCTGGTTGAACCGCGCGCTCAGGGCGGCAGGGTCGTCTTGAAGTTGCAGTCGTTCCAGTCGCTCGTAGACCGGCGCAAAGTCTTCGGCCAGCTCCAGCAGCACATGCGCCAGCGTCGGCGCGTCCTGATTCGCCAGGAAGCTGGCCATCTCTTCTTTCGCCCCGAGGGTGTCCATCGGCACATTCTGCCGGCGCAACTTCAAGTGGTGACGCGCTGTTCCCGCAGAATGACCAGCAAAGCAGGAGTCATCGCGATGCCCACCCCGATCCTGACGCGCAAGAAGACACCTCTTGACGGTGTACCTCCTGAAGTGTTCGCAGACCTCGCCGCCTTCTTCCGCCGCGTGGCTCCGCGCTGGGTGGACGAGAGCCGCAGCTTGAATCGGATGACGCTGCGACGCGCCCACCAGCGCGAGCTGGCGCGCGGCCGCCGGCGCGGCTATCGCCTCGTCACTGCGCCGGCCACTTCTGCCTCGTCAGGCCGCGTTGTCCGGCACCGCGGGCGCTGAGTCGCCGTCTTCGCCCGGGCCTTCGCTGCGGGCCGTACCGAGACTCGCCACCAGTTCCAGCGGCTTGGGTCGGTATAGCTCGCCATCGCCACAGCCCCGGTCTACCCACTCCAGCGCCATCGTCGCGTACACGGGCGTCCAGGTATCCGCAGAGCGCAGCTGGAGCGCAGGGTTGGGCAGGTAGTAGCCATTGCTGGCCCGCGCCCACAACTTGCGGGCGGGCTGGTACGCGCTGCTGAGCTCGGCGCGCGCCAGCACCTGGTTGACGTAGCTGCGCTTGCGGCGCTTGTCCGGCCACAACCAGGCAGGCAGCTGGGCCAGTACCTCGTGCAGTTGCTCGGCGAAGAAGCCGCGTGGGTACTTGTGCGGCTCCAGCTGGCGCGTGACACAGCGCGACCACTGGGTTTTCAAGCCGGCCAGCATCAGCGTCAGCACCCAGTACTCGCCCTGGCGCCGTTCCAGGCGAACGAGGCGACCGTCGGTCTGCACGTCCAGCGCCGGCGGGGCCAGCAGCGGGAACACTGCGGCCAGGCCCGTGCCCGCAAAGCCGGGCTCCTGCAGCGCCCGGCCCACTGCGCAGTCCCACGCGGTGTGGCCGAAGTCGTCGCGCCGCTGCGGGTCGGCGCCCTTGTCCAGCAGGGCCTGCACCAGCGGGGCGTTTCCCGCCATGGCCGCCATCATCAGCGGCGTTGCGCCCACGGTGGTGGCGTGGTCGGGGCCGTAGGTGTCGGCCTGCTGCAGCAGATCCTTGAACTTCTTCGCCTCCCAGGGCTGCAGGTGGCGCTGACGCGCCGCCGCCACGGTCTTGCGGGTGAGCGCCTGCAGCCCATCCCAGCGGTCGTCCTTGAAGTCGTAGCGGCTGGGCTTGACCGTACCTGCGCCATAGAACTCGCCTTCGTCCAGCAATTGCCTGGCCGCCGCAAAGTTGGCCTTGCCCAGTGCCGTGACCCACTCGTGCTGGCCGTGCCACATCGCATAGTCGAAGATCGTCTGGCGGGGCTTGACGCTCGGTTGCTTCGGGTCCAGTGCCTTGGGCAAAAGCTCTTCGACCAGCGCCCTGCTCCAGGGCGTCCAGGGCACGGGCTTGTGCTGCAGGAAGGCGTCGCGGATGGCCTGGGCCTGCTCTTCCTTGCCCTGCAGCTGCAGCTTGCGCGCTTCCTGGGCCCACTCCTCGCGGGTGGACGCGCGCACGCCTTGCGCCACCGCTTCGCCGGCCTGCAGGCCCAGCAAGGCCAGCAGCGGGTGGCCGGGGTCGGACTCCACCACGGTCAGCGTTTGCACGGCGCGCGTCATGGCCACGTACAGGGCGTTGACGTAGAACTTGTAGAGCTCCAGCGACTTGTCGGCCTTGTCCTTGGCGCGCCGGTAGTCGAGTTCATCGGCTTCCAGATCGGCCGGGTGCACGCCGTCGCAGACCTCGGCATAGGCCTGGCGCTGGCCCGAGACGATGTCCACCAGAAGCACGTGCGGGTACTCCAGGCCCTTGGCCTCGTGCACGCTGAAGACCAGCGGCGTGCGGAAGCGCGCTCGCGCCGCCGGCTTGTCGTCATCGCGCAGCACGATCACGGCGTGCTGGGCCGATTGGCGGGTGGCCGCATCCAGCGCCTGCACGGCCGCATCCTTGGCCGCCACCAGCACTACGCTGCCCGCCTCGGGCGCAGTGCTGCGCACCAGGAAGTTGCTCTCGCGGTCCACCGAGCCGAAGCGCGCCTGCTTGATCTTCAGCAGCCGGTTGGCCAGGTCTGTCACCGCGCGGGTGTTGCGGAAGTTAGCCTGCAGCACCTGCAGCGGCTGGTTCAGGGAGCGCTCGGCCGCATCGCCAGCCAACCCCTGCCAGAACAGGTTCTTCAGGGCCGCCCAGCTGAAGAAGTTGGGGTGCACGATCTGGTGACTGTCACCGCACAGGATGAACTGGCCCGGTGCCTTCAGCAACGCCAGCACCAGGGCCAGCTGCACGGGTGTCAGGTCCTGCACTTCGTCGATGACGATGAAGTCGTAGACCGGCCCGGCGGGCACGGCGATCTGCGTGCGCCAGGTATCGGCGACGAGGTTGCTGTCGTAGAGATTTGCCTCGTCCAGCCAGCTGCGGTATCGCTGGAAGAGGCCGTGGGCCAGCTCGCGCTGCGTGGGCGGCAACAGGCTCTGGCGTGTGCCTAGCGCCAGGTAGTCGGCCAGCGACAGAGGTCCCCCAGGCTGCGCGCCGATGACGCCGCGGAATTCCTCGAACAGCGCCTGCGGCTCGATGTCGCCCAGCAGCCGCAAAGTCTGCCGATGGCGCGCGCACCAGCCCGCAAACGCCGGCAGCGTCACCTCGCGGCCGGGTGGCACGCGCAGGGTTTCCAGCAGCTCGCGGTAGCTGAGGAAATCGACCTCCTGCTTCGGGTTCTCGAAGCCGTGGGCGGCGTGCAAGGCGCGGGCGCTTTGCGCCAGGTAGGCAGACAGGGTGACGTACAGCACCCGGCCCTCGGCTTCGCGCAGGCGGGCCAGCGTGACGGCTGTTTTGCCGGAGCCGGCCGAGCCGATGACCACCAGAGGCGCGGGCTGGCGGTAGGCGACGTCCTGCGCCTCGTCGAAGACGAGGGGCTTGTCCAGCAGCTCGAACTGCGTTCGGCCCGGGCCCAGCCAGCGCAGCGGGGTGGCGTCTGCGGTCAGCGCCGGCGCGGCGGCCTCGGTGGCCGGCTCGCGCTCGATCTTGGCTTCATCGACCACCGCGCCGCGCAGGAAGCGGCTCTTGTCATAGGCGTGGTTCTCGATGACCTCCAGCGCCAGGCAGACGGTGGCGGTGCCCTCGCCTTGCGCCAACCGCGCGAACTGCAGCAGCAGCCGGTTGGCGTAGTCCAGCTTGGCGCGGTAGTACGGCCCCGCGTTCAGCTTCTTGACATCGGCCGAGCGAAAGTCATCGGCTTCGATGGCCGCCTTGACCTTGTCGAAGGCAGCACGAACACGGCGGAGATCGAGGTCCTTGTATTGGAGAAAACGCATACGGCACGGCTGCGGGGTCGACCGCAACGGCGATCAACAAGCATTGTCGCCGCTGGGCTTGCGGTGCCGCGCCGCGCCGGGCCGGGCCGTGGATCACGGTGTCTTGGTGGCCGCTGCCCGCACGTCAATCGACGCCTGGATCTTCGACAGCGCCTCGCCCACCACCTCCTCCGGCGCCACGGTCTCGCTGAACGCCGTGGCCAACACCCGGATGTCCTGCTTGCCGTCTGTGCTGGTCAGCGTCGCGAAGGCATAGGCCGACTGCTTGACCTTTTTCCAGTCCTCGCAGCGTGACAGGCAGATGCCGCGCGGGTCACCGGTCAGCGCGGTGTTGAAGGCGCCCTTGATGCCGGTGCTCTCGCCCAGGGCGTCGGCCATGCGGCCGAGCGCCAGGCCGCTCCAGAACGGTGTGGTGGCCGACTTCAGCGCCGCTGCTCCCAGCGCGACGGTGACGGCGGCGTTGGCGGCTTCGCCTGCTGTCGTGCTGCGGTTCGCTGCGGCAAGCGCCAGGGACTTCTCCGTCGCCTCGCCCATCGGCACCTTGGTCCCTTTGTGGAAGACCGGGCCGCCAAGCAGCACCACGTCGCCTCGGATGGCCAGCACCGCCTTGGCTTCGGAACGGTCTGGCGTGGTGCGAACGCCCTGGGCCTGCAGAGTGGAAAGCAGCGCCTGCGTGAGCGCCGGGCTGCGGTCGAACTCGACAAAGAGCGGCGCGTGCGCATCGGGCCGGAGCTCGATGCGGCCGTTCGCCTGGGCCTGGATGGCGCCGGCTGCGAGTTTGGGCGCCGGCGCCTCTGATTGCGCCAGTACGTGGGGCGCAGCCAGGGCCAGGCTCAGCGAGAGCGCAAGACGCACTGCCATAGGCTCTGCCAGGCGGCCAGTGATAGATGGGGAAGTCGTGGTTCGGGTCATGGTGGTGTTGCTCCCTTGGTGAGTAACTGCGGAATGGATGCCCGGGGGTGCCGGCCTCGTCGGCGCGCCAGAGGCCGGCGCACAGGCCTTGAACTACCGCCTGAGCATTTCTTCGTGACGCACACGCCCAGCCTCCGACGAGGCCGCCTGCGCGTCATCCTTGATCCCGAAGCGCGCCCTCACCCAGGGCTCGCAGTAAGCAGCCAGCTGGCTGGCGCTGACGTAGCGGTCTTCACCCCAGTAGGCCTTTGCCTCCGCCGCTCCGGTCATGAGCCGTGTGACCAGTTCGGGGTGCGGCCGCAGGAAGTAGATGACGTTGTGGCAGCGCAGCAGCGGAGCGACGGTCTTGCCGCTCTCCATCGCCACGGCCATCGCAGCCGCCAGGGTCTGCAGCACGGCCGAGCATTGGATGTCGCGTTGCCACTGCTCGGGCCGGTGCGAACGGCGGCTCTGCGACTTGAACTCCAGCGACAACAGCCCGTGCCCATGCCGCAGCACGGCATCGGGTTGTGCGATCAGCGGGTCAGCCACGAAGTTCTTGCGGTCCTGCTCGCTGTAGAGCAGCGCGGGGCGCGCCGTCTTGAACACCGGCAGCATGCGCCGGGTGAAATCGTCTTCGCGGTCCACCACCTGCGGGTCGAAGAAGCGGGCAGAGATGTCGCAGCCGTGCACGGCTTGGCGGTCGGTCCAGGTCAGTTCCATTGAGGGCTCCTCAGGGTGTTCATTGATCAGGCTGTGAATCGGCTGCAGCGCTGGCAGCGCGGCTACGGGCCGGTGGGCTGGCTGCTGGAGGCGCCTTATGGGTTGTCTTCCCCGCGCCGGAAGAAGGTGTCGAGGCAGCAGTCGGCGAGCCCTTGATGACGATGCCGTTCGCGCCCAGCTCCACGGTGATGCCGTTGGGCTTGGGCGTCCCGGGTGGATAGGCTGCCGGTGCCTCTGACAACGCCGGCGGCGGCGGGGTGTGCTGCGGCTGGCGCTGGTTCCCCGGAAACAGCCACCAGACCGCCCACAAGGCGAGCGCCCCAACAACCAGGCCCCAACCGCCGTTGGTGGCGGCGTTGAGGTTCAGGCTCGAACTGCCAGCAGCCGAGGCTTGCCGTACGGAAATGTGGCGGTCACCGCCGACGTCCTCCTCTGTGAGCTCGGTGCCCAGCTTGAAGTCTCTGTCCATGTCGATCCTCCTGGATCGTGATGTATGAATTAGTGTGTGTACGAATGAGTGTACGTACCGGACAGTGCCGGGGTGCAAACACGTGTCCAGGTCAGGTTTGGGAGTCGGGTGCGCCAGCTCAGGCTGGCGGCTGAGATGACCCAGGAGGATCTGGCCCACCGCTGCGGGCTGTTCCGCACCTACATGAGCCGGATCGAGACGGGCGCTGCCAATCCGACCCTGACGATGATTCATGCCCTCGCGGGCAGCCTTCGCGTCCCGGTATCTGCGCTCTTCGAGGACGACGCTGCGCCGAAAGCCCCCAGGCGTAAGGCCAGTAAGGCGTAGCCGCCCTCACGGCCGGCCTCCCGCTTCCAGGCAAAGGCTGGCCGCAGATCGGCTGTAGGCCGCCAGGCCGCGCAGCCGCTCCAGCAGCGCCTGCACCTGCCAGGTCAGGGCACCGTCGGCCCAGCGGCGCACCGTGCGGGTCGGCGTCAACTGCAACAGCAGGTCGTTGTTCTCGTATTGCATGAGCTGCACGAAGGAACCACTGCGGCCGCCGGCCGCCCAACGGTAGGTATCCAGATCGAGCAATGCCCAGCGCATTGAGTCGCCCAGACGGGCGCGTGGGCCGCGGATACATGTCAGGCGGATCACGCGCTCCTCGCCCTGCCCTTCGACCGACACCGGGTTCAGGGCACAGGCGCGAAGCAGCAGGTCTTCCATCGCCCACAGGACGTCCTGGGCGCTGACGATGACCGCGCTGTCGGTATCCGGCGGGGCGGCATTCAGCAGGGGCTGCGGCGCAGCTTCGAAGGGCACCAGCGCTGGCGGCAGGCTGGTCACGCCCCCAGCCGGCATCTGACGGAGCATCCGCATCGCCGTACGCAGAGCCGCGGGCATGAACCACTCGGTGTGACCGTCCAGCTGGTGTGGCGGCAGCGCGCGCTGCGTTGCCAATCCGCGGTGCAGCGAGCGTTCGATCTGCCGGGCGCGCAGCGGGCTGGGCAGCCAGGCCGCATGCGATGCCTGGAGGTCGAGTTCGTCCGCGAGGAACTCGGGCAGGCGCTTGACCCGTGTCATCGGCTCGACCGCCCAGCCGATCTTGAAGCGCTGGCCGTCGTGGCGTTGCAGCAGGTACACGGCAGCGGGCTCCGTGCCGGCCTGGATGTCGGGGGTTCCCGGCGGCGTCATGGCATCGCTCCCGGGTGCTCGTCAGTCCGGTAAACGTAGCCACCCAGCGCCCTCAGAAACGCGGCGCCGCTCATGCGACTGGCTTCGTAGAGCAGCCTGGCCGCATCGACCAGCGGGTCGGGCCGACTCGCCTCGACCCAGATCAGGCCGGTGACCTCAAGGGAAAGGTCGTCGCGTTCGCCAATGAGCGGGCCGATCTTCACGTGGCGCACGGCGGTGTCGTCCAGCAGCGCGAGCAGCACATCGGCCTGGTCGATGGGCGACATCTCGCGCTCGGCTACCACGCCGAAGGCCACCTGGCCGCCTTCCATGTGCAAGGCGCGGTCGGCTAGCCAGGCTTCCACTCGGCGCTGAAACGCCGCCTCCTGGGACGGCGCCAGGCCACGGGCCAGTCGCACCTGCACTGCGAAGCTCTGCACGGCGGTGGGTTGGAACGGAAGGCTGCTCACGGCTGCGCCTCCGTCGTGGTGGACGCGGAGGCCGTCGCGCTGGCGCTGGGGCTGTGCCCAGACGCAGGTGCGGGCGCAGGTGCCGGCACCGCGTTGGTGGTGGCGAAGCGCGTGGCCAGCAAGCGGTCGATGGCCGAGCCGTCTTGCCTGGTCAGGTTCGGCACATAGCGGCTGTAGACGCGGAACAGCATCTCGGTGCTGCTGTGACCCAGCTGCCGCGCGATCCACTCCGGCGCCTCGCCCGATGCCAACCACAGCGTGGCTGCGGTGTGCCGCATCTGGTAGGCCCTGCGCTTCTTCAGGCCCAGATGCCGCAGCAGCGGGTACCAGACCCGACTGCCGAAGTTGTCGTTGTCCAGCGGCTTGCCTTCCTTGTTGCAGAAGACGTAGTCGCTGAGCTTGGCCGTGGCCGCGTGCTGGGCCTGCAGCGCCTCGAAGACGACCTGCGACATCTGGATGTCGCGCTGCGAGCTGTCGGTCTTGGTGTACTCGTCCTCGCCGAGCACGAAGGTCTCGCGGATGAGGATCAGGCGCTTGTCGAAGTCGATGTACTTCCACTTCAGGCCGTGGGCCTCGCCGGTGCGCATGCCGGTGAAGAATCGCGTGGCGAAGTAGTTGCGCCAGTCGGCCCGAACGGTGGCCAGCATCTGCTGCACCTGCTCCAGCGTGAACGGCTCGACGTCGGTCTTCCTCAGCCGCAGCGGCTTGAGGTTGAGGGTGGGCGAGACGAAGCCGTAACGGTCAGCCGCCTCGGCCAGGATCTGCCGCATCGGCGCCAGGATGCCGTTGATGCGCTTGTTGCTCAGCTTGGCAGCAGCGCGGCCTGGCAGATCGGCGAGCTTGGTGCGGAAGGCCAGGATGTCGGCCTTGGTGATGGTGCCGACGGGCTTGTCGCCGAAGTGCGGCAGCAGGTGGCCGTCCAGGGTGCACTTCAGGACCTTCAGGTGGGACCGGCGCCACTCGATCTGGTGCTCGGACAGCCAGGTGGCGGTGAAGTCCTTGAACGTTGGGGTGGGGCTGGCGGCGGCGGATGCTGCGGCGGCAGGTGCCGACGTGGGCAAGGCCGGGGTACCGGGAGGTGCCGCAGGAACTGGTTCCGGAGTGTCGAATCGACCGGCCAACGGGCTGCCGGGAAAGAAGTCCCGGTAGGCAAACGTCCCCGCAGCCATCGCCGACTTGAGCTTGGCCAGCATGCTCTCGACGCGCTTGCGGTTGGCAGCCGTATCAGGCAGCGCCGTCTGCTCGCGGCACCGCACCCCCCGGTAGATGAAGTCAATCACCAGCCGGCCGGTTTCCTTGCGGGTGGTCACCTTAGCCATGGGCCACCTTGCCGTTGGCCATGGGCAGGCTCAGCGCATCCGAGCCCACGAACACGCGCATGTCGCGCTCGATGGTTTCCCAGACGAAGAGGATCTTCCGGCCGCCGAATGGGCGCACGTAGTGCGTGCCCTCCAGCAGCACGCTGTCCTTCAGCCGTTCGCGGATCGTGCGGACGTCGTACTTGATCTTGGCCGACAACTCGTCGGTCGTGAGATAGGTCGTGCTCATGCTACCCTCCTGTGGAGCAAACTCACCAAACATCGCGTCTTCGCGACGCTTGGTGCGAATATTAATCGACGCTTGGCGCTTGTCAAGCACGTTTGTGGACTTTTCTCCACGTTCGTTGGTTTTAGGTGGCGCCGTGATTCGATTCAAGCTGGGTGAACAGCTGGAGAAGAAGCAGTTCCGAGACTCGCGGCGCATCACGCTCCAAGAGGTCTCGGACGCGACCGCAATCAACCGCTCCACCCTCTCAAAGCTCTTGAATCAGAAGGGCTACAGCACGGGTACAGATGTCCTGGACCGGCTGTGCAGCTACTTCGGGTGCGGCATCGCTGACCTGGTGGAACATGTGCCTGAATGAGTGCGCGACACTCGCAACAAAGCGAGCCGGAAGAGCCCGCTTGCAGGCGACGAGGTGATGTGCAGTGACAGTGGGGGAACGCACAGAGGACTTGCATTCCGAGTCAGCCGCCGTGCTGACCAGGCCTGCGCACGCCGGCCACGCGGGCATGCGTTTGCGCTTCGACTCTCCGGTCAGCCGCACGCGCTACCTTTGTGCGCTGACAAGCCTGCTCTTCGGCGCAAGCAGCAAAGTCACCGCCGTTTTCCACGCCGGTGCGTTGCGAGACGATCTGACCGCAGAGGAGATCGCCGATCGTCTCGTCCGCGGCGCCGTCAACGAATTGCTCTTCGACGCAACGTCCGGCGGGCGGGCGCTGCCAGTCGCAGTCGGCGCCTCGGCAGCCACCGACAGCGATGTCCACCTGCGCATCAGCTTCTCAGCTGGACCTGTCGTATCTCATCTGTGGCTGCAGGCCGATGCCGACTTGGCCGCGCCCATCGCCACACTGGCATTGCAGACCGCAAACAATGGGTTCGCTCTCGATGCTGCCCACGCGTTTGCAGGTCTTGCTCTCCGATCAGGAGGGTTCAATGACGCCGAACTCGATGGCGAGCACCCGGTCGTGTGGCATGCCAGCAAGACTTCCGACACGGCCCGCCCAGTTCACAGCGCCCTTCACGACGCGGTCTGGGCCACCTCAGCGCAGATCATTGGCAAGGCCGAACTCTGGGTCACCGGCGTACCGATCCCCGTGCCGCGCCAGCCTCAGGCCGGTTGGTGGGAACAGTACGACGAGCTCACGCGCAACCCAAAGGAGTCTCTGACGGAGCTCCAAGCGCTTCTGGCGAAGCACTTCGAGATCCCGTTTGCGTGGACCCTCGTCGACCAGGGTGCCGCGCCAGCGGGAGCGTTCATGTCGCCGCCCGAGGCGCACGCTCTTGCGCGAATCGTGCCGCAGGCAGACCACGTAGTCCTGGCAGTTGACCTTGAACAGCCAGCTCCGCTGATTGCGGAAGTTCTGCTCCACCTCTGCGCGCACCTTCGACTCGGGCATGTCCGGCCCGGAGATGCGTGGGGCCACTGGGATACGCAGGCCTCGCTGTCACAGACGCCCCATCGCCAGTGGGATCGAGACGCCCACTCATTCCTCCGAACCCACTGCGCTCGGCCTATTCGCCGAGTCACTTCGCTCGAAGAGTGCAACGCACGTGAGAAGGCCTGGCTGGTCTTGCACGATCACATCGGGCGCATGGTGGGCCAGTCGCGAACCCTGCACGCAGCGACCGAGCAGTACCAAGCGGCCGCCTACCAGCGCCAGGCGGCACAGCGGCTGGTGGCGCAACTGGAAGAGTACGGTGGTGCCATGCTGTGCGACGGCGTGGGCTTGGGCAAGACCTACGTTGCGACCACCGTCGCCGTTCACTACGCCAATCAGTGGCGTGACCAGCTTGCACAGCTAGGTCGATCGGCCACCGACGACCCATTCCGCATCACAGTGCTCTCGCCCAACTCGGTGGTCAGCACCTGGCAGCGCGAGGCCATTGCGCCGCTCGCCATGCACGGTGTGCCGCTGGCCACGATTCGCGTGCTCTCGCACTCCAAGCTCTCGCGCATCGTGCCGTCGAGCGACATCCTCACCCGCAGCCGTGCGGGTGAGAGCGACATGGAGCACCTGCTCTTGTCAGACCTGGTGATCGTGGACGAGGCTCACAACTTCCGCTCCGTCGGCGCGCGCCGCACCACGGTGCTGCGCGACCTTTTGCGCCTGCAGCCGCGCAAAGACCTGCGCCGCAAGGTACTGCTGCTCACCGCAACACCCGTCAACAACAGCCTGGAAGACTTGCGCCAACAGGCGGCGCTGATGTTCGGCAAGCCGCTGCTCTTCAACGACAACCTCTCGGCCGAGAAGTACCGCTCCCGAGTTTTCAAGGATGTCGAAGAGCGTGTCGGCAAGGCAGGCAAGGTCAAGGGCGCATCCGATGTCGCGGCACTGCTCGTCCATGGCGATGCGTCTGCGAAGTTCGCCTATGCCCCCGACTTCCGCGACGACGTTCAGTTCGGCGTGCAAGTGCCCCGTGTTGGCGATTACCTCAAGGAGCAGGAGAAGCGTCTCATCGCCCAACAGGCGGCCGTGCGCGCTGCCATCCAAAGCGGGCAGCCGCCTGCCGAGACGCCAGCACGCATCGCTGGCGAGCTGCTGGACCGGATCGTGGTTCAGCGCTCTCGGGCGCTGTGCAAGCAGATCGAACGCGAACAAGGCACCAACGTGCGCTTGCTGTTCAGGCCCGACGCCGCCACCCCCGAGAAGCTCGTCTACGAGGACGTCTACGACGACACGCACGACGTGCTCGCCCGGTTTCTTCCGCTGTTTGAGACCGAAGGCCAAGCCGCGGATAAGGCCACCACGCCGCTCTCGCTCAAGGTCTACATGTGGGCGGACATCCGGGATGGCATCCGCAGTGCAGATGAGACATCATCGGTTGTCGGCCTCCAGCGCGTGCTGGTTCTGAAGCGCCTGGAGTCGTCACCCGTCGCCTTTCTGATCACCCTGCTGCGGCTGTTGGCGCTGCACGCGCATCGGTTGAAGCAACTGGGAGAACTGTGCCGGGAGCTCGGTGACAGGAAGCGCGACAAGGCGCTGGCCGATGAGGTAGCGGACCTGATCGACTCGATCAAGCCGGTCGAGCGCGACCGAATCGATGCCCTACTGACGGCAGGCACACGGTCGAAGACCCGCGCGGCAGAGCTGCTGGACCGGTGGAGCAAGGCGCACATGAGTGCCAAGGCTGCTGCCGACACCGATGACCCGCTGCCTCCGCAACTGGACCTGTTCGGCGACGAAGACGAGAAGACCACGGAGCGCCGAGAACAACTCGACCGCCTCTGGAACTTGCGCGAGCACCTCACCCGCGACCTGGCCACACTGCTCCGCGTTGCCCCTGGGCTGACCGACATCATCTTCGGGCGCTTTGCCCAAAGCGACTGGCCCCAGCGCTTCATCAACGGCGGGCAAGATGTCGACTGGCCGAAGTCTGCCGCGTGGGCGATGCGCATCGTCACCGACGCCAAGCTGCAGCGACTGATGGCCCGCCTGCTGCGCGCGCGTAAGGACGGGCAGAAGGTCATCGTCTTCTCGCAGTTCACCGACACACTGGCCTACCTGGGCTCCGTTCTGCGCGCGGCAACAGTGCTCGAGCGCAACGAGTGGAAGACCGTGCTGCGCGAGCTGTCGGCTGACGCGGGCCACACCGTGTCGAAGCAAGAGGTGCTCGACCTGATCAGCCGCATCGCCGTGGTGAGCGGTGAGACCGAAGAGCGGGACGCCGTCATCCATGCCTTTGCGCCGTTCTACCGGCTGGGCCCATCCCGCCCCCGCATTGCCGGAGCGTCGCCCACAGAACAGCAGCAACTTGACGCGCAGTGGGTCAGCGGCTGGACGCAGGCACTTACGCACCCCACTGACGTGCTCTTCGCGACTGACGTTCTTGCGGAGGGCGTCAACCTGCAAGACGCGGCGCTGCTCATCAACTTCGACGTTCACTGGAACCCGGTGCGCATGATCCAACGGGCGGGCCGCATCGACCGCAGGCTGAACCCTGCTATCGAGGAGGCAACCAGCTTCCCGGACCTTGAAGAGCTGGCGCGCACGCTGGGTGCGGAGCCACCGCGCTACTGGTGGCATGCCCACCCCAGCACTGCGCCCACAACGGTGAACCTGCTCCTGCCCGACGAGCTGGAGGCCGAGCTGCAGCTCCGCGAGCGCATCGCCAACAAGACACTCGCCATCGACTTCACTCTGGGCCTGGAGCAAGGCACCGGCGCCGAGGCCGACTGGATGGCTGAGTACCGCTACCAAGGCGTCTCGGCACTCAACGCCTGGCAGGGCGACCGGGCGATTGAGCAGATTGCAGGCTACCTACAGCGCCTGCGACGGCTGATGACTGAGCGCGGCATAGAGACCGAGTGGCTTACCAAATGGAACGGCTGGCTGAGAGAGGTCGGTGGCGAACCCGAGCACGCCATCTTGGCCTGGGCACAGCTTGGCCGTAAGGGTGGAGAGGCCAAGGAATACACGCGCCAGATCCAGCCGAGGCTCGTTGACGGCGTTCCGCATTGGCTGTGGACGGCAGAGAAGCCGGTCGAGTGGAGCAAGAACTTTTGGCTGGTGCTTGACAGCAATACGCATCCTGCCGCGACACGCAAAGACCTCGGCTTCACTGAAGACGCGTCACGCCCCATCGCCGCAGAAGATCTGTTGATGGCATCTCGTCGAGTGATCGAAGGGGGCGTTGCCATCGAAGAGCTTGGCCGCGAAGTGGGTCGCCCCTTCCAACAGGGCGCGTCGGCCATTGCTGCAGGCGTCTTCGGTGAAGATGACCGTCGAGCGATCCAGATCAGAGGGTTCCGAATACTCCAGTTGCGTCATGCCGACATCACGGCAACCACACAAGATTTCAGGGAGAAAGCATGCTGAACAAGGACGACTTCATACGCCACATTCTCGGCGAGGCTCCTCAGGCGAAGCCGAAGGAGGAGCCGGAGGAGTCCAGCCACATCGAAGGCTTTGACTTCGCCGACGACGCGCAGGACGCGGACGCCGCGGAGGACACCCGCTTCGTTACGCCACTCCTGCAGGCTGGATTCGGCGACGGCCAAGGCATACCCCGAGCGACTGTCATTCGCAGCACAGACGCCGTCGCTCGCCACATCCCCGACGAGGTGCGCTACTGGCCCAAGACGCCCACTCGCCCCCACCACACTCTGCTGATCGAAGCAAACCTGACGCACCGGGAACTGCTGGCCATTCCGGCCTTCAGGTCTCGTCAACTGGCCCACCTTGATATCGCCGAAGACGCCGTGGCACGCCTGGTGGCCGAAGCATTGGAGGGGTTTCAGCGAGGCGCAGAAGGTATGGACGCCTCAGCGCTCAAGGGCCTGAAGCACGAAACGCTTTGCGTGGTCTCGATCGTCGACGAGCGCGAGGGTCACGCGGGCCGCCTGGCGTGCTTCGGCACGTTCAACGCCAAGACCGAAGGTCTGGAAACCTTCTTCTTGACCGAACACGCCCGCACTTGGGACCGCGCAGACGCGCGCGAGCGCCTGAGCCTCATCTACGAGAGGCAATTCAAGAAGCTCGGCGAGGCCAACTGGCAGGATGCCTTCACGACGACTGACGAACGACAGCAGGCCGAGAATCTGCTGGAGGTGTGCACGAAGAAGACAGTCCTGGAAAAGGACGTGCAGGAGTCGATCCTCGACCTCCTGGATACCATCGCGCGTGGCTTTGGCCTGCGAAAGAAGGCAGACGCCCAGCGACGCTTGCGAGCGTTCCCCTTGCCGGGCGAGCACGACATCGGCATCGACGCCGAGGAACGCGACAGCAAGTACGGAGGCACCAATCCGTTCAGCGGTGTCACGCTGCGTGATGACCACAGCCGCCTTCTCGGCTACATCGTCTACCCGCTCAAGACAAAGTCTGACGCCACGAAGTTGCGCCAGCACCTGGAGTTGAACAACCGCTTCCACAACGTGCTGGTCGTCTACCCAGACGTGAACCAGGCCAGCATCGAGCTGTGGCAAGGGCGTGAGCAACTGACCGGAAAGCTGCGCAGAGGCCAAAGTCACAAGGACGCTGCCGACGTCGTCAACCTGCTTTCACGCTTCTTCGTCGTGAGCAAGGCAAAGGTGCGAAATCCGGCGGAATTGGCACAGGAACTGGCTTACCGCGCCCGCTACCTCAGGCGACTTGCCCTCAAGCAACTCGAAGACGAGCCGGACGAAGGACCCCTCCGTAATCTGTACAACGCCTTCAAGCTAGCTCTGGTCCATGACCAGGACGAAGACGAGTTCGCCGACGCGTTCGCACAGACCATCACTTATGGCCTATTGACCGCGCGTTGGCTTGGTAACGACCAGCTAGCGAAGACGGGTGATCGATTCACGAGGCAGAACGCGCTCAAATACCTTCCCGCGGCCAGCCCCTTCCTCAACGACCTCTTCAAGTCCGTACTCTCACTCAAGCTCGACGAACATCGCGGCCGGCTGCTCTGGCTTGTAGATGACGTCGCTGACCTCTTGGACCGTATCGACGTGACTTACGTCTTCGGCGCTGGCGATAAGGGCTCAGACACCGCGACCGACCCAGTGATCCACTTCTACGAGCCATTCCTGGCGGCCTACGACAAGGAGTTAAAGAACAAGCGGGGAGTCTTCTTCACGCCTCGTCCAGTAGTCTCCTACATCGCCCGTAGCGTACACGAGCTCTTGCAGAGGGACTTCGGCCTCGAGGACGGCCTCGCGTCGATAGACACGTGGAGCGATGTAGCCAAACGTATTGACGGGTTCGAGATCCCGCAAGGCATTAAAGGCAGCGATCCCTTCGTATGCATTCTTGATCCGGCAACTGGCACGGGGACCTTCATTTACGAGTGCATCCAGATCATCGAAAGCACGATGAAGGAGCGCTGGTGCCGTGAAATTGGTGTGACCTCCTGGCACGATGAGCGCGTGCTGAGCCGCTGGCGAGAATACGTTCCGGCAGCACTGTTGCCAAGAATTTTTGGATACGAGCTAATGATGGCGTCCTACGCTGTCGCACACCTCAAGCTCTCATTCAAGTTAGCTGAAACGGGCTGTGAACTCAGTCAAGGCCCCGCAAGCCGGCTAAATGTCTACTTGACAAACAGCCTGGAATCACCGACGAAAGCACAAGGCGAACTCGAAGGCATTTCCCCGGCGCTCGCGTCGGAGGCAAGCGCCGTCACAAGCATTAAGAGCCGCCGGCGCTTCACAGTCTTGATCGGCAACCCGCCATACGCCAACTATTCAGCCAACCTGTCTCCTGAGTCTCGAGCAATCGTCGATAAATATAGAACCTTCAGAGGCACTCCGATCCGGGAGAGAAATCAGCTTCAATTCGAGCGCAACCTTCAGGATGACTTTGTAAAGTTCATCGCAATTGGAGAAGAAGAAATACGTCGAAGTAGTGCTGGAGTGCTTGGCTACATTACGAACGCAACCATGCTTGCATCGCCGTCTCTTCGGGGCATGCGGGAGCACCTCAGCAAGACATTTACCGATCTATTCGAATTCCACTTGCACGGAGGCGTCAACGAAATCCCCGAAGACTCCCTGAATGATCAAAACGTGTTCGATATCGCGCAAGCGGTCGCCATTCACATCCTTGTTCGCCATCCCAAAGCCAAGCTCGCGGCAACAACACCTGTCGTGCATTTCTCAGAGATGTGGGGTCCTCGACCACAGAAATACTCGCTCCTCGCGGCTGGTTCTGCGTTGACCACGGAATGGCACAAGGTCCAACCCGACCATGAGAACTGGGCCTTCGTGCCGCATGACACTTCTGCAAGTCACGAGTCACTTCGAGTTGACGACATCTTTGTACGCTTTGGGGCCGGGATAAAAACAAATCGGGATTCCGTCGCAATCGCCTTCGATAAAGACAATCTACTTGAAGCCATTAGCGAGTTCGACTCGCAAGTGGCCCCACGCGATGCCAGCAAGTATGTGCAGCCGATCTTGTACCGCCCGTTTGACAAGCGTGTCATCTTCTATCACGAAGATGTCGTTGCTAGCCGGTCGCTCCCCACGATGCAGCATGTTCTGGCAGGTCCAAATCTTGGGCTCATCGCATCGAGTACCTGGACTTCACCAGATCGATTTAGTGTAAATGTTTCGCGACTAATGGTTGAGATGAAAACCGGAACGCACGACCGCGGAACAACATATTTTCCTCTTTATCGCTATGAGAGTATTCTCGGTGGTGCGGCACAGAAGACTGCGAATCTACAACCTGATTTTCGGAAGCGCTGGGAGAGCCTTACAAGGACCCGCCTTCTCGCGAAGGGCCATGGCGACCTTTCGCAGACAACCGGCCCTGAGGACGTTCTTTACTGGATATACGGCCTTAGTCATTCGCCGGAGTACAGGCGCAGAAACCGAGCGGCGCTTGCCCAGGGATTTCCGATAGTGCTCTTCCCGAAGACAACCCTTCTACTGGCAGATCTTGTCGCGATTGGCAAGCGCCTTGCTGCGATTCATCTCTTCGAAGAGCTTCCTGCCGCCACATCTGGGTCATTTATCGGTGAGCGGTATCCTGAGGTCGAAAAGATCGCCTATGCAGATGGCACCGTTTGGATTGATAGGCTGCGAACACGTGGTTTCGCTGGTGTGTCAGAAGCGGTGTGGGCGCTTCACATTGGAGGGTATCCGGTCTGCGAGAAGTGGCTGAAGGATCGAAAGGGTCGGAACCTATCGAAGGCGGAAGTTGACCACTATGTGAAGCTAATTGGGGTTCTCGAAGAGACGCTTGAGCTAATGAAGCAAGCTGACCTTTCAATCGCGAAGCACGGTGGATGGCCTGATGCCTTCGTAATGCGGGCGAGCACATCATGAGCACCTCAAAGGCGTGGGCAATTGACATCAGCCTGGTGACTGATTTTGCGGCGGACGCTACTGGGCCTGTGCAGCTCTCGCTGCCATCCAGCCTCCATCTGGAGGCTGGAGCGCTTGTCGCGCTCATGGACATGGGGCGCTGCTGTGGCCTCGGCACCGTTCGTGAGCAGTCGCTGGTTGTCCTGCCAGTTAACTTCGAGCCGAACCTGCTCGTCAGCCCACAGTACGAACCGAAGGAACTGCAGGTAGAGGACCGCATCAAGTTGTTCGGACACGACGAAGCGCATCTTCGTCGGATGTTGGGCTCCATCGCCATGGCTCCGACGATGCACGCCATCGGGATGCAGAAGACGGCGGCAACAAGCAGCCCCCGCTACTGGAAGATCGCCCCGGGTCGAAACGGCATTGCCTGGCCAGAGTGGCGAAAGCGTGGCATCGCCGCCATCGGCTGGCCGGACCTGGGCGATGTCTCCACACTCTCAGAAGACGATTTTCAAGCGCGCTCGAAAGCCAAATACAACAAGGACAAGCGCAACGAAGGGCCGTATCAGGTGTGGGTGTTCCACGGAATCAAGCCCGGCGATCGAGTTATTGCCAACGACGGTAGGTCATCCATCCTTGGGATTGGCACTGTCACCGAAGGCTACCGATATCGGCTGGGTGAACATACCGTCGAGGGTGAGGACTTTGCGCACCAGATCACGGTGAAGTGGGACGACACAACAACGCGCGACATTGCAGATCAGCCCGACTGGTTGCGCACCCTTCGCGAGCTGCCGAGGGAGCGGTTCGAAGCGCTGGTCGGCGGTGAGGGAAAAGTTCCGTTCTCGGTCACCGCCCCAAGCAACATCATCCTCTTCGGCCCGCCAGGCACTGGGAAGACGTACAACGTGCGGCGGCGCGCGCTCGAGCTGCTGGGCGACGCTACAGCGGGGGATGCACCGAACGACCACGTGCAGGCGGAGTGGGAGCGGCGGCGCCAGGCGGGTCAGATCGTGTTCTGCACGTTCCACCAGGCGTTCGCTTACGAAGAGTTTGTCGAAGGGCTGCGCGCCATCACAGACGAGGACAGCAACGTCCACTACCGCGTCGAGCCCGGCATCTTCAAGCGCATCGCTGCAACCGCGGCACAGCAACGGAAGGACGCCTTTGTGCTCGTCATCGACGAAATCAACCGCGCCAACATCGCGAGGGTCTTCGGTGAACTGATCACGCTGCTCGAGCCAGACAAGCGCCTCGGCAACGCGAATGAGCTGCGGGTACAGCTTCCGTCGTCGAAGGAGTGGTTCGGTGTGCCACCCAATCTGCACGTCATTGGCACGATGAACACGGCCGACCGTTCCATTGCCTTGATGGACGTGGCGCTGCGCCGCAGGTTCACCTTCGAAGAGATGATGCCCGACGCCAGCGCCTTGAGCGATGCGCTTGCCGAAGCGAAAGTTGAGGCGCCGGTGCGCGCGCTGGTCATCAGCGTGTTTGTGAAGCTCAACGAGCGCCTTCGCTTTCTGTACGACCGCGAGCATCAGATCGGTCACGCCTATTTTTTGGGTGTGCGCTCGCTCGATGATTTGCGGGCCGTCTTCGCTGACCGCATCCTGCCGCTGCTGCAGGAGTACTTCTATGGGCAGTGGGACAAGGTTGCTCTGACGCTGGGCTACCCGATCAAGGCGGACGGCACGCCGAAAGAGGTGCGGAGTTCAGAGCATCCGAACGGTACGTTTCTCACCACGCAGAAGCTAGACGACAAGGCCGTGCTTGGCTTTGACCACGACGACTATGTCGACCAGGTGGTGTGGGATGTGCACCCGGCTTTCCGGCCACGTGGCAAGCAAGAAGACTCCTGGCTGCAGCAGGCCTTCGATGAGCTGGTGGGCGCCAAGGTGGCCTGATGCTGCGCGTCACCATCCTTGAGCGCGGCCGCATCCTGCGGTCAGACTCCGATGCTGACAGTGTCGATCTCGGGACGCCCTCGCGCCGGGTGTTGCCCCAGCGCTTGTACGACAGACTGTTTCGCATCGAGGGCGCGCGCGAAGACCGCCGGGAGGCCGCCGTCTTTCGCTGGCGCCGCAACCACTGCCTTGTTGGCCCTTGGGTCGGCGTGATGCAGATCCCAGGTCTGCAGCTCGAAATTCTGCCCAAGACCGACGATGGCGGTGCGCAGGACAGCGATCAGGAAGTGCGCGACACCCGCTGCAACCTGATGGAGATGTTGCTGCGCGGGGGCCTGGGCGCGGTGCGCGCGCGTGGCGTTGCCGACCTCGCGCTCAAGCGCGGCAACCTGCACGACCAGTTGGTCGACACCTTCTTGGACCGAACGCTCTTCGAACTGCGGCGTGGGCTTGACCGCGGCTACGCCACGGAAGAAAGCAATCTGGCAACCCTGCGCGGCAAGCTGGTGCTGTCGCGGCAGGTGGCGCTGAATTCGGCGCAGAAGGCCCGCTTCTTCTGCCGGCACGATGTGCTGACTGAAGCGACGCTCATCTCAGTGCGGCTGAAGCAAGCTTGTCGCGTGCTGGCTGCCCGTGCGCTACCCGCACCGGTGCTGGTCAAAGCACAGCAGGTGCTGGCGCTGCTGGACGACGTTCCTGACCTGCCTTTCCGCCACCGCGAGCCCGACCCCGTGTTCACGCGCCAGAACGAGCGCTTTGCCGACATCTACAGCTTCGCCTGCATGCTGCTTGAAGGCCAGGCGCCCGATGCCCGCAGCGGCGAAGTAGAGACCTTCTCGCTGCTGTTCGACATGGAGCAGGTGTTCGAGCGCTACATCGCTGCGTTCCTGTCCACTGAGGTGATGCAGCGCCTTGACGATGCCACTCTCTACCCGCAGGCCAAGGGGCATCGCTTCAGTCTGTACCGGGACGAGCAAGAGGCCGTGCTGCGCATGGCCCCCGACCTGCTGGTGGTGCATGAAGCAGTGGGCGGCAAGAAGACACTCATCGTCGATACCAAGTGGAAGCGGCTTTCCGAAGAAGACGGCAGCCGCCCAAGCAGGGCTGACCTGTATCAGCTGTACGCCTACCTCCACCGGTACGACTGCGAGCGTGCCTACCTGCTGTACCCGCGGGCGGCGGGCGTGGCCGTGCGCGACCTGCAGGCGCTTGCGCGCCACGCCGGCGACCATGTCGGGACCGTGGGCGTTCGTTTCGTAGACCTGAACCGGAAGCTGTGGACCCGCGAGGGCAAGAGGGCGCTTGCCGACGAGTTGGCGCTGATCATCGGTGAGGGCCTGGGCCTTGCCGAGGTAGCCACTGAGGAGGCTGCGGCGTGACCCGCGCTTCCTTTGACGCGATCGTCACGCGCTTGGCTGCGTCGCCCACGGCGTGCAGCGAGCGCGAGCTGCTCGAACCTTCGCACTGGAGCCTGGGTGAGGATGCGCGGCTTCGCGAAGACATGCGCTTTCGGGAAACGCCTTGGGGGCAGTGGATGCTCGCCGATGACCTGGTGGCGAATGAGGCGGTCTACCGCTGGCTCCATGCTGAGAAGCGTGGGTCGGTGTCACTCGGCGCCGCGCTGGAGCGCGCCGCCGAGGTTTTCGGGCGCAAGTGCGTCTTCTGTACCAGCGACTCGCGCTTCGTGCTGCGCCGTGATGAAGTTCATCTGGCGGCTAGCGAGCTGTCTCGGCAGCCAGTCGTCGAACGTGAAGTGGGTGAGCTTGAGAAGTACCAAACACACCTGCCGCTCCACAGCCTGAAGGCGGCAGCGGCCTCCGCGCCTGCCGGTGAGTGGGGGGCTCGTGCGCAAGTCCAGGTGATTGAGACGCTAGGTTGGGTGCGGATCGCGCTGCCCGGGCGCAAGCTCAGTGATCGCATGTTCATCGCCGCCGTCGAAGGTCACAGCATGGACGACGGCAAGAGTGGTCTCGTCGATGGCGGCTACGCGGTCTTCGAACTCTGGCCCGCGGGCACCAAGCAGAACTTGAACGTGCTGGTGCGGGGAACGTTTTCAGACCCGGAGACCGGCAGCTACGCGGTGAAGAAGTACGTTGCCGACCAGCGAGACGCAGAGGGTCACCACCACAGGATCTCACTCGTCTCGCTGAACCCGGACAAGGAGCGCTTCCCTGACATCGAGCTGCTACCCAGGAACGACGACGACATCATGGTCGTCGCCAAGGTGGTGCAGGCACTGGCGCCAAGCGACTACGAGCGGCGCCCGCTGGCCAGACGGCGTGTGGGGCGTCGAAACCTCAGCGGCAATGAGGTGGGTCTCCGCATTGCCCGTCGGGCCGCTTCGTTTTTCGACGGCGCGGGGACCGAACCTGACGACGAGGACACCGACACAGCGCACGATACAGGCTGGCGAACACGGCTTGTGTGCCTGGACGTTGCCGCGGGCGGGCTGCATCTGGAGGTGGGCCCGCTACACGGTCTTCCTCTGTTCGCGAAGAAGCTTCGGGTCGTGGGTGGCGCTTGGGACGCCTATGTGTTGGCTGCCAATGCCAAGGCACGCCCCACGCGCGTGCCGGTACGGCCAGGAACAGGCCCCTGGAGATGGGAAGCGGTCGGTTTCGAGGACGAGCATGAGCTTGGCCTTGGGCAGCTTTCGCACAGCACGCTGGACGAAGCATGCCCGACCGTGTTCCGCATCGACGCCGATGGTCTGGGACAGCACATCACCAGCCAGACGCTGGCTCTCGGGCAGGCGTATCACCTGCTCTTGCCGCCAGGCCTTGCTGGGGACGTCGGCACGGAATGCGGCGACGGCTGGCGGATCTGGTCGCTCGATCTCGCTGAGCAGGTCTCAACTGCGAAGCGGCAAGTTCTGTCCTCGCTGGGCCTCAGTGTTGGCGAGGCGTCTCCACGTCTTCAGTGGGCATTGGCTTCCGCCTCGGCGTGGCAGATGAGTGCACGAGGGGCGAGCTACCCTGTCTTCGAGGCGGGCTTGGAGCTGCTGGTGGATGTTGGCGGCATCGCTCCGGACGAGGGCGACGAGACTGTGCTGTTCCTTCATGGTCCGTCTGGTGCCGATCGCCTCAAGATCTTGGGCAATGGGCTTGTATCGCTGGGTTGCCCTCAGGTGGGGCGTTGGGCTTGTGCGTTGATGCCGGGGCTGACCAGCGTGCCCGCTGCATGGCTCTTCTTCGAGGTCGCAGAGAGCGCAACTGGGCACATCGGTGCTTCGTGGACTGCCAGTGCGCCAAGCGGCCTGTCTTCGCTGGAGGCAACGGCGCCGCCGGGCTGGCCCGTCTCGCTGCGATGGCGAGTTGTCGCTGCGCATGAGGAGACGCTCGCAACGCTGCACGGTAACGATGACCACACGGTGCCTTTGGAAGGCATCTTCGCGATCCTGGAGGCCCGTGCCGCCCGCGCGCGCCTTGCCGATGTCATCGTCGACTTCCGCGAACTAGGCAGCCGCGCGATCGCGCATGATGGCCGAGCTTCGTTGAAAGACGTGCGTGAACAGCTGGCGACGCTGTGGCAGCAGCGGGCTGGCCTCGTGCATAGCCGCGCAGGGGACTGGCTGCAGCTGATGAAGCCTTGGTTTGAGCCGATCACTGCCCTGTTCGGCTACGGCATTGCTTCGCTCGAACTACCATCAGCCGGCACCGAATCGCACGACCTTGCTGCATGGCTGCTCACGGTCGACGAGCGGGCCGACGGCGTCATCATCCGTTCGCCATCACGCGTTCTCGTGCTGACGAGTGACGTTGATGCAGCGCTTCGCGAGCACCGTGCCTGGATCGACAACGCATGCGCAGCGGTAAAGGTGCGCGATGCGATCGTCACTGATGGAGCCAGCTGGACAACCCATCGCAAGGGCAGCCAACAGCTCAAGCAGCACCAGTGGAATCTCGATGATGTCATCGCAAGCGACAACATCGACGAGATGCTGGGCGACCTCGCCGAGGGTTTGTAGTGGCGCCGTCCGACTATGAGTCGCTCAGCGACGAGAACAAGCGGCGCTACGGCACCGACATCGGTCGTATCGGGCCCATGCTGTTGGCGGACCGGTACGACGACCGGACGCACTTCATCTTCGAGCTGCTGCAGAACGCGGAAGATGCGATCGGCCGACGCGGCGACGCGGTCGGGCCAAGAAAGGTCACCTTCACGCTGACACCGGGCAGGCTGACGCTCTCGCACTTCGGCCGACCGTTTGACGAAGCCGATGTACGCGGCGTCTGTGGCATCGCCGAGAGTACGAAGGACAAGCACTCGATTGGCCGGTTTGGCATTGGCTTCAAGTCGGTGTACACGTTCACGAGCCGCCCAGAAGTGCACTCAGGCGAAGAAGACTTTGCCATTGAGAACTACGTTCTGCCGAAGGCGGTTGAACGCTCCACTCGCGAACCAGGCGAAACACAGATCATCCTGGCCCTGAGGCCTGACGACCCGTCCGCCGAGCAGGAGATCGAACAAGGCTTCCAGCGCCTCGGCGCCGGTGCGCTGCTGTTCCTCCAGCACATCGACGAGATCAACTGGAGTGTGGCTGGCGGCGCCTCTGGCCTCTATCTGCGGGGCGCACCCGTCCCACTCGGACCGAATGTTCAGCGCATCACTCTGATCGGCCAGGATGGCGACCAGAAAGAGGTCGATCAGCACTGGCTGGTCTTTCACAGCGAGGTGGCGACTGAGAACGCGGACAAGGTGGGGCGGGTGGAGGTCGCCTTCTCCTTGGCACGTCACCCAGAAGTCTCTGAGCGATGGACAGTCCAGCCTATCGCCGTATCTCCGTTGGTGGTGTTCTTCCCCACGGTGGTGTCGACGAATCTCGGATTCCTTGTCCAAGGGCCCTATCGAACGACGCCGAGCCGGGACAACATACCCCGCAGTGATCCGTGGAACCAGGGGTTGGTGAAGCAGACAGCCCGCCTCGTCATCGACGCGGTTCGGTGGATGCGGGACAACGACATGCTGGACACGACAGCACTGCGCTGCCTGCCGACTGACAGAACGAAGTTCTCGGAAGGCGCGATGTTTGCGGCCGTGTTCGATGCGGTGCGGCAGGCGTTCCTTGAGGAAGCGCTGCTGCCCCGCTTCGACGGTGGTTTCGTGTCCGCCCGCCAAGCGAGGTTGGCGCGCACGCAGGAGCTGAGAGAGCTGTTCAGCGCCGAGCAGGTTGCGTTGCTGTTTGGCACCCAGGGAAGCGCCTGGCTGTCGGGCGACATCACACAGGACAAGGCCCCGGAGCTGCGGCGGTATCTGCTGCAGGAGTTGAAGGTTCCAGAGGTGACCCCCGAGCAGATCGTGCCCAGGCTTGGTAAGGAGTTTCTCAAAGCGCAAACAGACGAGTGGATCGCAAGGCTGTACGCGTTCCTGGATGGCCAGAAGGCCTTGTCCGAGCGAGTGGCCGCGGTGCCCTTGGTCCGCCTCGACAACGGCACCCATGTCGTGGCCCGAGTTGCAGGCCGCGCGCTGGCATTTCTTCCGAGTGCCATCGAGACAAGCTTTCCCACGGTGCGGCGCGCCGCCTGTGCAACCCCTGCGGCCCGCAGCTTCTTGATTTCGTTGGGGCTCACCGAGCCAGATCCTGTCGATGACGTGATCTGGAACGTTCTGCCCAAGTACAAGCGGACTCGGGCCGAGAGCGAACAGGTCGACTACGCCGAAGACATCACCCGAATACTCAAGGCCTTTGACACCGATTCGAAGGCGCAGCGGGAAAAGCTGCTCGGGGCACTGCGCGAAGCGCCGTTCGTGCAGGCGCTTGATACCGGCAGTGGGAAGCGCTCCGCGTCAAAACCAGGAAACGTCTACATCGCCACCGATCGACTGAAGGCCTTGTTCGCAGGCGTTGATGGCGTGCTGGTCGTCGATGATGAGGTCGACAGCCTTCGAGGCGAGCCCGTACGTGACCTGCTGGTTGCCTGTGGGGCCAGTCGCTACCTGGCTCCGAAGCAGATTGCGTCAGCACTGAGCACCGAGGAACTTATTCAGATGCGCGTTCGTGCCGGCCTGGAACGGGCAACTTGGGCGCACCCGATTGAGGACTTCACGGTACGAGGGCTCACCGAAGTGCTGGGCACGCTGAACATTCTGCCGCCAGAGGAGGCTCGCGCGCGAGCTGAAGTTCTCTGGGAAGCCCTTGCGGATCTGGAAGGGCGGGGAACAGGGTCGTTCTACGGCACATACCGCTGGGGCTTCTCCCAGCAGACCAAGACCGTGCGGTTCGACGCCGCTTTCGTTCAACAGCTCAGGCGCGCCAGTTGGATTCCGGATGCCACTGGCGATCTGGTTCGGCCGGAACTGGTGACGTTCGACTCGTTGGGGTGGAAGCCGAATCCGTTCTTGCTGGACAGGATTGCCTTCAAGCCGCCGATCATCGATCAACTGGCGAAGCAGGCCGGCATTGAGCCAGCGGCACTGGATCTGCTGAGAAAGCTTGGCATCACCAGCCTCGCAGACCTTGCGCGCATGGGAATCGCCAGCAAGCCCGCGGTCTCGCCAACGGTTGAGGACACGCCCGGCGGCGAGCCACACAGCAGCGATGCAAATGCGTCGGCGGCAGAAGATGCGCCCGACTTGCCCGATGAGAATTCGGATGAGGAACGCACCGACGCCGACAGCAAGACACCAAGCCCCAGTACCGAATCCGATCCTGATACTCAGCTGAAGGACAAGGCCGACAACGAACCCGATGACGCGAATGATCGCGAGACGGAAGCAAGAGTCACCAGAGCGCCCCGCCAAACCAGCCCTGTCGTCAATCGGCAAACCAAGGCAACGACGGGTCAGAGGAAGCGCAAAGTCACCGGCCGTGATGGTCTCGCGGAACAGGCGGCCAGACTTGGCCGTCGTATCACCGCTTTCTTCGGTGAGATGGCAGATGCCGAAGACGATGAGAACGTTGACAGCCCGCCGCAGAGTTCGGGCTGGCAGGCACGATTGGTGTGTCTCGACGTCGCCGCCGGCGGTCTGCAGCTCGAGATTGGCCCACTGGATGGGCTGCCGAGCTTCGTGAAGAAGCTGCGCGTCGTAGGTACGGACTGGGATGCCCTCGTGTTGGCGGCGAATGTAAGGCTGCGCGCCAGCCGCACCCCAGTTCGCCCGGGAACAGGGCCATGGCGATGGGAAGCCGTTGGTTTCGAGGAAGAGCAGGACCTGGAGCTGGACAAGCTGGCGCTGAACGCACTGGGAGCGACCGAAGTTCTCGTGTTCCGCCTCGATGCGGATGGTGCGGGTCGACCCGTGGTGAGCAAGACGCTATCACCCGGACAGACATACCGACTCCTGCTTCCTCCTGGCCAGAGCAGCGATCTGGGTGTTGAACTCGACGCTGGCTGGCGCATCTGGTCGCTCGACCTGGCGATGCCATTCACATCGTCAACTAGAGAGCTTCTTGCCTCACTAGGGCTTGGCTTGGGTGAATCCTGGCCACGACTCGACTGGGCTGTTGTCCCGGCTTCTTCATGGCGCAGTAACGCGCGTGGAGAGAGCTACCCGATTTTCGAATCAGGAACAGAACTGTTCGTCAACCTGAGCGGTGTTTTGCTAGAGGACGGCGACGACGCGGCGGTATTCATGCATGGCCCAGCTACGACGGAGCAGTTTCCCGTTACCTCTGATGGACTTGTGTCCCTTGGCAAGCCCGCTGCTGGACGGTGGGCCTGTGCGCTGATGCACTCTCGCACTAGCGTGCAGACCACCACGCTGGTGTTTGAAGTCTCACCCAGCGGGGTAGAGCACGTTTCCGCCATGTGGGCCGTCAGCGCGCCAACAGGGCTGGTCGAGATCGAGGCAACTGCCCCACCCGGCTGGCCAGTGTCGCTACGCTGGAGTGGGCTGGCGTCAAAAGAGGAGTCTCTGGCGACCCTCTACGCGGACAACGATCGAAATATCTCCTTCGAGCGCGTTCACCCACTACTGCTGGCACGTGCTGCGCGCACACCCGTTGCCGATGTGGTAATCGACTTCCGCGAGCTGGGTCGACGCCTGATCTCGCACGATGCCCGCGCGAATTTGGCGCAGCTTCGCGAGCAAGTCTCCATGTTGTGGAAGCAACGCGCGGACCTTGTGCAAGCACGGTCGGGGGCGTGGCAGCTTCTCATGCCTGGATGGTTCGAGCCTGTTGTGAGCCGCTTGGGCTATGGGGTCGAAGCGCTCACACTGCCTACTGATATGGATGCGCCACACGACCTGGCAGCGTGGCTTCTCACCATCGATGAGCGCGAAAAGGGGACGATCACCCGCTCTCCATCGCGCGTTCTAGTCCTGACCACCCAAATCGACAGTGTGATGAGTGACCAGCGCGAGTGGATCGACGCTGTCTGCACTGCTGCAAAGGTGCGGGATGCGATCGTGACCGACGGCACGCGCTGGACCTGCCATCGCAAAGGCGATCGACAAATCAATCGGCGGGGCTGGAATCTGGATCACGCCGCCGAACTCGGCATCATGGACGAGATGCTGAACGATCTCACGGAGGGCTTGTGATGCCGCTTTCGAACGTTTCCCGCGAGGAGGCAGCATCGCGACTTGTACAACGCCTCGGTAACCCGCCCGACTCGGTGGAGGCGCTGAGCGATCTGCTTCGACAGGAGGTGCATGCGCGCCAGCACGCACCCCGAGCGGCGACGCTTTTGCGACTGGCTCGACTCTTAGCCCCGGCTGTGAGCGTCGATCAGCAACGCCTTGACGAGGTCTGCGATGCGCTCGAACGCGAAAGCGATGTGGTGTTAGCGCCTGGTGGCGTCCTGTACGCGACGCCCACAAGGGTAGTGATACTGAAGCACGTTGCCCGGATCTTCAGCAGCGTTCCGACGCGGCCTTTGGCCGCGGTACTCGGGCGGGAGATTGTGGCAAAGGGGCCCACTCGCA
This sequence comes from Rubrivivax sp., assembly GCA_049274755.1. Taxonomy (GTDB): domain Bacteria; phylum Pseudomonadota; class Gammaproteobacteria; order Burkholderiales; family Burkholderiaceae_C; genus Rubrivivax. The sequence goes on from JBASTF010000206.1 coordinate 85,477, forward strand.
CTGTCACATCGTTCGATGGCCTGACCGATGCCGTTGCATCGGTGGGGGGCGCTGACGTGTCGCCAGAAGTCTGGGCGGGCATGGACCGGACGCCGCCAGCCGATGCTGCGTTGCTCGCAAAGCTGGACCAGCGCCTTGAGTGGCAAGCGGCAGGGGCCGGATCGCTTGAACGGGATGGCAGTCTCGAGTGGCGCACTTGGCAACTGACGCCCGAGGGCATGCGCTGGAGACGCAGCGCTGAGGGACGACTCTGGTGGGCGCGCACCCGTTTCGGTGGGCATCTTCGCGCATGGACATCGGGCGGGTCCCCAGCCACAGCGCCGTTCGTTGACCTGAGCGCGGACGACGCTGACCGGGCACGCTTCGCACTTTCGCGCGAGCTCCCCGGTGCGGCTGTGTTGCGAATCGTGCGCTCTGGATCGCGAGTGGCGCTTGAACTCCCCGGGTGGCTCCCGCGCTCAGAGTACCGATGGCTCTCGCTTCACGCCGAGCCCACACCTGAAACCAAGGGCCTCGGTTGGGAGATCGCAGCAGACGACGAAGCAATGATCACGAAGCCTCTGGTGGAACGTCTTGGACTCGCTGTGGAGGCGACATGACGAGACGGCAACTCACCATCAAGCCGAGCTGCATGCGGGAGATCACCACGTTCCCGTCTGAACGCGCTGCTCTGCTCTGGGAAAAGATCGATGCACTCGTATCAGACCCACTCCCAGACGGGAAGGTGAAGAAGAAGCTCAAGGGTGCAGAAGGCGTCTACCGCATGCGCGTGACTGATCACCGCGTCTTCTATCGCTTTGGCGACCACTGGATCAGCCTGCTCGGCATTCGGCGTCGCGCGGAAGACACCTACGACGGGGTACCAGACGGAACCGCGGAGGCCCCCACGCAGGTTGACACTGATGACGATCTTGACGCGCTGATCGCGAAGGCGCAGCCGAAGGTCTTCGAATTCAAGACGACTGCGCCGGAAACGCCTCTACCCGAATCCATCACGAAGGAGCTCTTGCGTGAGCTCCGAGTGCCCATCGCGGCGGTGCCTACGCTCTTGCGCTGCGAGACAGAAGAGGCGTTGCTCGAAGCACCCGTGCCGCCTGATGTCCTCGGACGGGTAGTCGATCGGCTCTTCCCGCCAACCATTGATCGGCTCGACCAGCAGCCAGACCTTGTTGTCCCGTCCACCATGGACCTCGTCCGATACAAGGAAGGCGATCTACTGGGATTCCTGCTTCGGCTAGACGAGGACCAGCTGAAGCTGACCCAGTGGGCCATGAAAGGCCCAACGATGGTGAGGGGCGGCGCGGGCACCGGCAAGAGCACCGTTGCACTGTACCGAGTGAAGGCGCTCCTTGAGCGGCCTAGTGCAAGCGGCAATGAGCGCGTGCTTTTCACGACGTATACGCGTTCACTGCTGGCCGTCACGCAGCAGCTTCTTGAACAGCTACTCACGCCGGAACAACTTCAACGAGTCGAGGTGGCGACATGCGATCAGATTGCCTGGCGCGTGGTGGGCAAGGCTCGCAAGGTCGGGCAACTGGAGTCTGACAACGCAGCGCAGCGGCGGCTGGCCAAACTGCGAGGGGAGCACGCTCCAGGCGGCTCAGCATTCGAGGCGAAGTTGCGGGCGCGCGCCTTGGATCGCCTGACAGATGCATGGCTGCTGGAGGAGTTCGAATGGATCATCGAAGGGCGCGGCCTGGTCAGCTTGGCCGAGTACCAGGCGGCAGCACGGCCAGGACGCGGCCTGCCCCTCAACGAGCGTGCTCGCGCCGCTGTTTGGGAGCTCTACGAGGCGTTCCGCGCAGGGGCAGGTGAGCGCTACTCACTCTTGCGGCGGGAGGCCCTGACGCTGGTCACCCAAGGTGAGCACTTCGTCTGCTATGACTACGTGGTTGTCGACGAGGCGCAGGACTTGAGCCCTGTCGCGCTTGCGCTCATGGCTGAGGTCTGCAAGACCGCAGAGGGTCTCTTCTTCGCGGCCGACACAAAACAATCGCTGTACTCGCGAAGCTACACATGGAGCTCGGCTCATCCGCGCCTCCAATTCCGAGGCCGGACGGCTCTCCTGACTCGCAACTACCGCTCGACGCGAGAGATTGATCGCGCGGCGTTCGCGGTCCTCGTGGCTGAACAGGATGAGGAACTGGTTGCATCCGACAGTGTTCACGAGGGCCCGCTCCCAGTCCTCGTTCGAGACGTTGCCGCTGAAACCCAAGCAGAGTGGATTGCGCGTTTTGCGCGTCAGATGGCTCGCCACCTCCACCTGAAGGTCAGTGCCTCTGCTGTCTTGGTGCCTGGAGCGGCCGTCGGCGAGACGCTCGCGGCGGAGCTTCGCGCTCAAGGTATCGAGGCAAAGTTCTTCCCCGGGCGCGGACTCGATCTCAAGGCCGATGTTGTACGCGTCCTGACCTTGCACGCGGCCAAGGGCCTTGAGTTTCCGGTGGTCATCGTTGCCGGGCTTGAGGCTGAGAGCTGGCCAGTACCAGAGAACTTTGAAGACGCCGGCCTTTTCGAGGAACGGGCGCGCGTTGCGAGACGCGTGCTTTACGTTGGACTGACCCGTGCCATGCGAGGTTTGATGATGATCGTTCCACAGGGGTGCCGACATCCTGCCATCGCTGACCTTGATCTCAACCAGTGGCACGTGGAAGGCGCCCCATGAGCAACTTGAATCTCCACGCCTACTCTGATGAGGGTCGGCTGATCGACACCGACATTGTCAGCTTCCTCCGGAAAAAGCTGGACAAGGGTGACAAGCTCGACTTCACCAACATTGTCGAGGTGGCTGATGAGGTGCTCGATGCGCTCTTCGACAGTTGGACACCCGAGCAAGCAGCGGATGTCATCGCCAAGCTAAGCCCGGCTGCCGATGCGGCACTGGCCGCATGGATTGATCGCACCGGCGGAAAGGTGACGAAGGTCGAATCAACTACGCGCAAAGCGACGGTGCGAAAGCCTGCATCAGCAGATCGCCCGTCGCCAGCCATCGAGCGCGACCCCGCCGGTAATGAGCGCTTTACACCGACGCGTCTCGTGCGTCGTCTACAACAGGCGCTACGCGGCTACATCGAAAGCGCTTACCCATTAAACGACCCGACTCTGGTGCGCGCCAGACGTCGCCTGCTGGAGGAGGAGGCCGGAGGCCATCTTCTCGCACAGGAGCCGTTCATCGAGTCGACATCTCGCTATGCGACCTCGAAGGCGTCCTACGGCGACCTTGGTCTCAATCCCGAGCTTGCCGACTTCCTTACCAAGCTTGCGGCGACTCCATCTGCAGGAAGCACACAGGAGGACTCGCGCACGATTCTGTTCCCCTCGATGTACGTTCATCAGGAACGGGCATTCAGCGAGTTCCTCGTCAACGAGAAAGACATCGTTGTGGCGACAGGAACGGGTTCTGGAAAGACCGAGTGCTTCCTCGTGCCGATGCTCGGCACGCTCTACAACGAAGCCGTTCGATCGCCCCAAACGTTCAATCAGCCTGGCGTGCGCGCACTGATCCTGTACCCCATGAACGCGCTGGTCAACGATCAGCTCTCACGTTTGCGCCTGCTGCTCGGGGACCCAGCGGTTGCTGCGGCATTTAAGGGGCTGGGTACCGATCGTCGATTCCCGCGCTTCGGGATGTATACGGGACGTACGCCATATCCTGGCCCGAGGTCCTCGTCGCGCGATAGCGAACGGGCGAAGCCCCTGCTTGAGTACTACATGGGTCTTGCGCCAGAGATCGAAGATCGCCTCCGGCGATTGGGTCGCTACCCCGCCAAGGATCTCAAGGCGTTCTATGCGCAGCACGAAGCACGCCGCCGTACGTACCAGAGCGGCAAGCGCGTTGGTCAGGAGTACACAGACCACAATTGGGAACGCCGGCTACACACAGGCCCCGACGACGTCGAACTGCTGACTCGGCAGGAGATGGTTCATGGCGCCGGCAGCCGCCCCGGTCATGCGCCGGACGTGCTTGTCACAAACTACTCGATGCTCGAGTACATGTTGATGAGGCCCTTTGAACGGCCCATCTTCGCCGAGACGAAGAAGTGGCTCGATCAGGAAGGCACGCAACTACTTCTTGTTCTCGATGAAGCACACATGTACCGAGGCGCGAAAGGCGCAGAGGTTGCATTCCTCATTCGTCGCCTTCGAGCGCGTCTCGGCATCCACGATCGCCCGGAAAAGTTGCGGGTGATTGCCACGAGCGCGTCACTCGGTGAAGGCGCAGCTGCCGTAGATGCCGTCAAGCGATTCGCCGCCGACATCAGTGGAAAGCGCCCGGAGGGCTTCGAGGCCATCACTGGGACAAGAGAAGTGCCAACTCCCGCGAGTCCGGCTCCCGGGGCCGTCGCTGACATCTTGGGGTCACTCGATCTGGAAGGCATCCAGAACGCGCCTGACGCTTCGACGCTGCGCCAGATGCTCGCTCCGCTCCTGCCGATCCGCGAGCACCCTCCTGCTGACGAGAACGAGGTGCTCGCCGAGCTTCATGCAGCACTGAAGAACCAGCCTTGGGTAAATCAACTGATGAAGATGGCTGCGGGGCAAGCGGTAGCGCTGCGAGAGCTTGCCCCTCGCGTGTTCCCCGACTACCCGCAGGCACGTCGTGCGCTCGAGGCACTGCTTACCGTGTCAACCCTTGCTCGCACCAAGTCAGATGAACCTGGCCTGGTACCCACTCGCGTTCACGGATTGTTTCGGGGGCTTCATGGCCTGTACGCCTGCGTCAACCCACGATGCGAAGGACGGCAGAGCGAGCCCGGAGAGAGCGCCATTCTGGGCAAGCTCTTCACAACTCCAAGGGCAGTGTGTGACGCCTGCAGCTGCCGCGTCTTCGAGATCGCATCGTGCCGCAGTTGTGGCAGCCCTTACCTGCTGGCTTACTCGCAGGAGGAGTCCCTCGATCAGCTCTCATTTCTTTGGGGCGAGACCGAGGGAGCACTTTTTCGCCTGGAGCTTCTGCCAAGCGCACCGCGCTTCACCGACCGCACCGAAATCGTACGACTTCATCTGCGCACGGGCTATCTCGATACAGGCAATCGCTTCCCGGACGACGAAGTGCGCGAGTTGGCGATTTGGCTAAACGGTGATGGCAGGCGCGAAGCTTCCTTCGATCGCTGCGCCATGTGTCAGCCCACTGCGCCAGCGAAGAGCCGCATCTACAACTTCATGACGCGAGGTGAACAGCCGTTCACTGCCCTGATCGAAGCTCAGTTCGCGGAGCAGCCACCGCAGAAGAAGGACCCGCGGCTTCCTAACCATGGGCGAAAGGTTCTCGTTTTCAGTGACGGTCGACAGAAGGCTGCGCGCCTTGCGCCTGCGCTTGAGCATAGCCATGCCCGCGACCTGTTCCGCCAGGTCGTCGCGCTAGCCGCCCACGAGCTGCGCGACAAAGGTGGACTGTCGGCGATGCAGTACCTGTACCCCGCCGTCGTGCACCTCTGCGCGCATCGCGGTTACGACCTATTCCCTGCCATCGACGAGGTGGAGTTTCACAACCATCTGGGGCAGGTCAAGGGCAAGTCGCTTCAGCAGACGATCGTGATGGCCAACAAGGGCTGGCTGCGGGCTACACGATCGTTCGCCCAGGCGATCTTTAGTGAGTTGACCGATCGCTACTACTCGTTGCCCGCCCTTGCACTGGCGACCATCGAAGAAGACGCTGATACAGCATTCATGATCTTCGATGACTTCCCGCATGTCGGCCTTGACGACGACGCGCAGAGGGTACTTTTCCGTGCTTGGCTTCGTCAGCATCTTGAGCGTCGGTCGTTCAGACCCGACGGCGCCGAAACACGCGAACTCGGGGAAGGCTGGGCCCAAGCCCAGGGCATCAACGCTGCGCGCCTTGAACATGTACTACCAAACCGATTCGACGCATACCTGACGCACGTTCTAGGTGGCGACCTGGGGAAGGTGGAATTGGTGGGGAAGTGGTTCCAGCACGTTGTGCGCGACAAGGGTCTGCTGCACTTCGAGAGTGACGTCTACTACCTTCAGCTCCAGGGTTTGAGCATGAACCTCCGGCTCGACTCAAATTGGCTTCGGTGCCGCGACTGCGCGCGAATCCATCCTGAGGTCTTGGCCGACGCTTGCCCTGCATGCCTTGGGGCAGTGGTCGAGGTTGACGCAGACTACCTTGATGCGAGAACAGGCTTCTACCGACAGCAGGTGTATCGCGCCTTTGATGATCGTGCACTAGAGCCCTTCGGACTTGCGGCAGCCGAGCACTCTGCGCAACTCACTGGCCAGCCAGACGAGAGCGCGTTCAACAAGGTAGAGGAGTACGAGCTGCGGTTCCAGGATGTGCCCATCGACGACCACCCGCCCATCGACGTGCTGAGCTGCACTACGACGATGGAAGTGGGCATCGACATTGGGGCGCTTTCCGGAGTTGCTTTGCGCAACGTGCCGCCTCATGTTGCGAATTATCAGCAGCGAGCTGGCCGCGCTGGCCGTCGTGGTCGCTCGATCGCATCGGTCATCACGTACGCACATGGGACCTCGCACGACTCTCACTTCTTCGACCACCCTGAGCAGATCATTTCGGGCGAGGTCCGGGCACCCGTTGTCTATGTCGAGAACCAACAGGTGCTAGAGCGGCACGTCCACGCCTATCTCGTTCAGCGCTTCTTCCACGAACGTGTGCCGCCAGATCCGACCAGTTACGATCTCTTCGGTTCGCTCGGCTCAGTGGAACAGTTCCTCTCTGATTCGCATCCCTGCTCCCTGCTGAAACTGGAGTCGTGGCTGGACCAGAACTCTGAGCTGCTGCGGACCGAGCTCGCCGGCTGGGTGCCCAATTTCAGCTTCGGCCTGAACGAGCCTGTCCTAGAGGTGGAAGCTACGCTCCTCGGGGCAATCGACAAGACAAAGGAACGAATCCGCGCGGTCTTGCCGGTGAGCGAGTACGCCATGCGCGAGGGGCTTGCCGACCTTGAGCGCGAGTCGCTCGAGCGGCGACTCGAAGAACCGCTCCTTGAGACACTGATCGCCCACGCGGTATTCCCGCGATATGCCTTCCCGACAGACGTCGTTACCTTTTGGGTGTCGAAGGCTCGGCAACCTGGTGATGCGCCGGGCAAACGAGCTTTCGACTACGAGCCCCAGCGCGATTTGCAGCTCGCGCTCACCGAGTACGCACCCGGTCGCAGCCTCACCATTGACAAGTGGCGCTTCGAGTCGGCTGCGCTCTATTCGCCTTACGAGCCGACGCCGACGCACACGATCGCAAGACAACGGCCATACACATCCTGTAGAGACTGCTCGTGGGCGACGATGGACGCTGCAATGGCGCAATCCATCTTGTGTCCGGTTTGCGGCAGTGATCAGCTCACCCGTACAGCGTTCATCACCCCCGCTGGCTTCGCGCCGGATCTCAACGCCAAGCGCGAGGTGGACCGCGGGCAGGCCATCAGCTATGCGGGCATGACCGACAGGGCCCGACTCGAACCCCAAGACCCGCCGTCGGCCTGGACGGAGGGTTGTGACGGTCGACTGCTCAGATGGACGGGTTCTCGTCGACTCGTCATGGTCAACAAGGGTGTCGGCCAGCGCGGGTTCCGAGTCTGCCCAGATTGCGGCCGATCAGAGCCCGAGTACGGTCCTGGCTTTACCGCGACCAAGCTCATGAAGAATGGAGCGGCAACTACTCATCAGCACCCGCTTGAAAGGGGCGTTGTCTGCCCAGGCGTAGCTGACGGTCCCTTCTATCTCGGGCACGAGTTCCCCACCGACGCATTACTCCTGCGCCTTCGCGTGAGTGCGCCAGTACGGCTGGGAGCAGCTGGCGCGACAGGACTGCTCACACGCGCCTCTCGCATGGCGCTCTCTTCGCTGGTTGAAGCGCTTGGACTGGCTGCATCTCGCGTCCTGCAGATCGATGAAGGAGAGCTTTCGGGCTGGTGGACGCCCGTGATGGGCGGACGAACCGACGAGGCGCAGCTCTACCTTTACGACCTCTTGCCGGGTGGCGCGGGCTATGCGAGGGCTGTGGGCAATGACTTGCTACGTGTACTGGACGCCACCGAGATGCTGCTGGCGGGCTGTGACTGCCCGTCATCTTGCTACCGCTGCATTCGGCACTACGGAAACAACTGGATCCATGCGTCGCTTGACCGGCACCTCGCGCTCGCCCTGCTTCGTCACTTGCGTACCGGAGATCTGCCGACACTGACTGCAGGAGACAAGAGGCTCGCACTGTCGGCGCTTCGCCAGCTGCTTGCGCTGCGCGGGATCGCGTTCGAGGAAGATGTCAGTCTTGCCGGTTTGCAGATTCCACTCATCATCGCGGTGGGCAGTTCGCGCCTGTGCATAGATGTTCACCATCCGCTGGTCGACCCTCTAGCGAAAGAGTCCGAAGTGGTCGCAGCAGCGCGATCTCAGTTCTTCGAGGCGGTGTCGCTCGACGCTTTTGATCTCGTTCACGATCTTCCAGCCACCGTTGCGCGCCTGAAGCTACCTGGTTGACGGGCAGGATGAACTTCTACGAGTTGCAAGAGCCCACCTCTTGGGTCGATCCGCCTACGACATGGAGCAGCACTAGCATTGATGAAGTTCAGGCCTGCCCGAGGCGCTGGCAGCTGCTGCGTTCGCGATGGGGCCCGTTTGAGCGCTTCCCGGTGCGTCCGCATCCAGCGTCCATTGAAGGTCAGATTGTTCATGATGCCCTCGATCGCCTGACGCGCGCCTGTGGCCAGCGCGGCAGCCCGGCGTTTGGCAGTGCGGAGTTTGCGCAAGCGTTGAGGGACGCGGACTTCTTTCCCAGCTTTGCGCGCGCCGTTTCGGAGTGGCAACAGCGGCTTGCATCACATCCCCGAGCAAGTCCAGGCTTTCGCCTGAGCGCGAGTAGCGAAGAACTCGCAAACCGTGCGGTTCGGATGTTTCGCGAGCAGTACCAGCCAGCAGCCGACCGTACTCAAGTACCTTCTGAACGCGGTGTTGGCGCGCCAGCAGAGCTTGGCAAGCTCCTAAGGTCCAAGGGCGCGCTCTCCGAAGTGAAGCTTGTGCATCCCAGATTGCCGTTCATGGGCGTCCTCGATCGCATTCAGATCGTCAAGGGCACCATCGAAGTAGTCGACTTCAAGACCAGCAAACCAAGCGAGCAGCACCGGATGCAGCTACTGCGCTACGCACTTCTGTGGTGGCGCGCGACCGGCGTGTCCCCGGGGATAGTGACGGCTCAGTACCTCAATGGATTTGAGTCTTGGCCCGTGGCCACTCAGACCCTGGAAGAAGTCGAGATCGAGCTCGCGGAGACTCTGCCGCAGTTGTCCGCCGACTTGAGCCGTTGGCCTGCGGCAGCACACCCGAGCAGTAGCTGCCTCGCATGTCCAGCGCGGGCGCGGTGTTCGCCGGGTTGGAACATGGTTGAGCAAGCGGCTCCTGCCGACGGGCACGGTGATGCCGAGCTCGTAATGACTGGGAAGGCTGGAACTCACGGCTTCATGGCGCGCACCCGCAGCGGCTGTGAAGTGGCCGTCGTCTTCGAAGCGCCCATCGCGAAGCTTTTGCCTGAGTGCGTCGAAGGTCGGACTGTTCGCGTACTGGGTGGCGTATGGAAGGAGAAGCGTGGGCAGCTCGAGCTGAAGGCGTGGACCGAGGTTTTTGTCTTGTCGCCGGGATGAGGTACAGCCAAGCCCGCGTCGGTTGACAGGAGAGCAATTGACAACGGCGCCCTGGCAGTCGGGTGTCGGGGCCGAAGGCTTGCCCATGTGAATCAACCTTCTAGGCAATCGTCAGCTGGAAGGGGGCAAGCAATGCACGATCCGCTGGGATGCTTCCCCCTCCGCCGTCACAAGCCCAACGGTCACCGACGTTGTGAAGTGCGTCCGCTGTCGATCTGTGACGTCACAGAACCTGTCACAGATCCTGTCACAAGGCCCAGAAACGCCGAAGCCCGCACGGGGCGGGCTTCGTAAGTGCTTATCAGCACTCATATTTCTTGGTTGCGGGGGCAAGATTTGAACTTGCGACCTTTGGGTTATGAGCCCAACGAGCTACCAGGCTGCTCCACCCCGCGACTGAGCCAATGAGTATACACCGGAACAAGTCCGGTGCACCAGATTATTCGGGCTTGTCGGCCGTGGCTTCGGTAGCCACCGGCTCGGGGCGGTCGACCAGTTCAACGAAGGCCATCGGCGCGTTGTCGCCGACGCGGAAGCCCATCTTCAGGATGCGCGTGTAGCCGCCCGGGCGCGTGTTGTAGCGCGGGCCCAGCACGTCGAACAGCTTGCTGACGACGGCGCGGTCGCGTGTGCGGTCGAAGGCCAGGCGGCGGTTCGCCAGCGACGAGGTCTTGGCCAGCGTGATCAGCGGCTCGACGGCCATGCGCAGTTCCTTGGCCTTGGGGACCGTGGTCTTGATGGCTTCGTGCGTGATCAGCGAATTGCACATGTTGCGCAGCATCGCCTGGCGATGGCTGCTGGTGCGGTTGAGCTTGCGGAGTCCGTTGCGGTGGCGCATGGTGCGTTTCTCTCTTTATTGAACCCCGGCCGTACAAGGTACCGGGGGTTGCACAGCGCGCTGACTGGGTGTCAGCGCTTGTCCAGGCCTTGGGGCGGCCAGTTTTCCAGCCGTGCGCCGAGCGTGAGCCCGCGCGAAGCCAGCACTTCCTTGATTTCGTTGAGCGACTTGCGACCCAGGTTCGGCGTCTTCAGCAGCTCGGTTTCCGTGCGCTGGATCAGGTCGCCGATGTAGTAGATGTTTTCAGCCTTCAGGCAGTTGGCCGAGCGCACCGTCAGCTCGAGCTCGTCGACCGGGCGCAGCAGGATGGGGTCGAAGTTCGGCGTGCGCTGTTGCGGCGCCTCGAAGATGTCGCTGACCTGGCCTTCCAACTGGGCAAACACCGCCAGCTGTTCAACGAGGATCTTGGCCGACTGGCGGATCGCTTCTTCCGGCGGGATAGCGCCGTTGGTTTCGATCTCCATCACCAGCTTGTCGAGGTCGGTGCGCTGCTCGACGCGCGCATTTTCCACGGCGTAGCTGACACGCTTCACCGGCGAGAACGAAGCGTCCAGCACGATGCGGCCGATGCTCTTGGTCGGCTCGTCGCCGAAGCGGCGCAGGTTGCCCGGCACGTAGCCGCGGCCCTTCTCGACCTTGATCTGCATGTCGAGCTTGCCGCCTTGCGCCAGGTGGGCGATGACGTGCTCGGGGTTGATGATTTCGACGTCGTGCGGCGTCTGGATGTCGCCGGCGGTGACCGGGCCTTCGCCTTCCTTGCGCAGCACCAGCGTGACCTCGTCACGGTTGTGCAGGCGGAACACCACGCCCTTCAGGTTCAGCATGATGTGGACGACGTCTTCCTGCACGCCGTCGATCGCCGAGTACTCGTGCAGCACGCCGGCGATGGTCACCTCCGTCGGCGCATAGCCCACCATCGACGACAACAGGACGCGGCGCAGCGCGTTGCCGAGGGTGTGGCCGTAACCGCGCTCGAAAGGTTCGAGCGTGGCCTTGGCGCGGTAGCCGCCGAGCGGCTCGACGTGGATGGCCTTGGGCTTCAGAAGAGTGGTTTGCATGGATTCGTTTGTTCCTGTCAATACCCTCGGCTCGTTACACCGATAAGGCTGATGGACCGCGCCGGGCTGGAGAGATACCTGCTGCACGCCCGGCAGGCGCAGCAGGCCACGCAGGCTGTCTGGCGGATTAGCGCGAGTACAGTTCGACGATCAGGGCTTCCTTGATCTCGGCACCGAACTGGTCGCGGTCCGGCACCTTCTTGAAGGTGCCTTCCATCTTCGTCGCGTCGACGGCAACCCAGTCGCACAGGCCGACGCTTTGCGCCAGCTTCAGCGCATCGACGACACGCAGCTGCGTCTTCGACTTCTCGCGCAGCGCGACGATGTCACCGGCCTTCACCGAGTACGACGGGATGTTCACGACCTGGCCGTTCACAGTCAGCGCCTTGTGCGACACCAGCTGGCGCGCTTCGGCGCGCGTCGAACCGAAGCCCATGCGGTAGACGACGTTGTCCAGGCGGCATTCCAGCAGGGCCAGCAGGTTCGTGCCGGTGTTGCCCTTGCGGCGCTCGGCCTCGGCGAAGTAGCGGCGGAACTGGCGCTCGAGCACGCCATACATGCGCTTGACCTTCTGCTTCTCGCGCAGCTGGATGCCGTAGTCGCTGGTGCGCGAACCGCTGGTGCGGCCGTGCTGGCCCGGCTTGCTGTCGAACTTGGCCTTGTCGCCGATGGAGCGGCGGGCGCTCTTCAGGAACAGGTCGGTGCCTTCACGGCGGGAGAGTTTGGCCTTGGGGCCGAGGTAACGTGCCACGGTGTGTCCTTCTTGGGTCTGGTCTGACGCGGCATGCGGCCCGGAGGATGGGGCCGCCCCGCGCGAGTCTGGCTGCTGCTCTGCGGCTGGTGCTCAGACGGTGGGCTTGAGAGGCTGCTCGCCTGCTTGTTGCGGGCTGCTTTGCCTCAGGAAAACAGCCGGCGCGCGCTGTGAAGCGTTCGCCGGCTTTCGGGAAAACCAGTGATTGTAGCAGCAGCGCCCAGGCGCTGCCGGCGACGATCAGATACGACGGCGCTTCTGCGGGCGGCAGCCGTTGTGCGGGATCGGCGTCACGTCGCTGATCGAGTTGATGCGGATGCCCAGCGAGGCCAGTGCACGCACGCTCGACTCACGGCCCGGGCCGGGGCCTTTGATGCGCACGTCCAGGTTCTTGATGCCCTGTTCCTGCGCTGCACGGCCGGCCACTTCGGCCGCGACCTGGGCCGCGAATGGCGTGCTCTTGCGCGAGCCCTTGAAGCCCTGGCCGCCGCTCGAAGCCCACGCCAGCGCGCCGCCCTGGCGGTCGGTGATGGTGATGATGGTGTTGTTGAACGACGCGTGCACGTGCGCGATGCCGTCCGCAATGTTCTTGCGGATCTTCTTGCTCACGCGCCGGGCGGCGGTGTTGACGGGTGCTTTGGCCATGTCTTGCTTTCTCTATCTCGGACGGCGGACGGCTTACTTCTTCAGCGCCGCGGCGCCCTTGCGCGGACCCTTGCGGGTGCGGGCGTTGGTGCGCGTGCGCTGGCCGCGCACGGGCAGGCCGCGGCGGTGGCGGAAGCCGCGGTAGCAGCCCAGGTCCATCAGACGCTTGATGTTGATCGACAGTTCGCGGCGCAGGTCGCCTTCGATCGTCATCTTGCCGATCTCGTCGCGGATCTTTTCCAGGTCGGTGTCCGACAGGTCCTTGATCTTCTTCGAGTACGGGATGCCGGCGACGTCGCAGATCTTCTGCGCGGTCGTGCGGCCGATGCCGTAAATCGAAGTCAGGCCGATTTCGGCGTGTTTGTGCGGCGGAATGTTGATGCCAGCGATGCGTGCCATGTTCTTTCCTTACGAATCAGCCTTGGCGCTGCTTGTGACGCGGGTCGGTGCAGATCACGCGCACCACGCCCTTGCGGCGGATGATCTTGCAGTTGCGGCACATCTTCTTGACCGAAGCGGCGACTTTCATGGTCTTCTCCTTGACCCTAGATCTTCAACTATCACTTGGCGCGGAACACGATGCGTGCCCGCGTCAGGTCGTATGGTGTGAGCTCGACGGTGACCTTGTCGCCGGGAAGGATGCGGATGTAGTGCATGCGCATCTTGCCGGAGATGTGGCCGAGCACCACGTGTCCGTTTTCCAACTTCACGCGGAAGGTCGCGTTGGGCAAGTTCTCGAGGATCTCGCCCTGCATCTGGATGACATCGTCTTTCGCCATCTCAGCTCGCCTTGAAGTTGGCCTTCTTCAGAAGGCTCTCGTACTGCTGGCTCATCACGTAGCTCTGGACCTGGGCCCAGAAGTCCATCGTGACCACGACGATGATCAGCAGTGAGGTGCCGCCGAAGTAGAACGGCACGTTGTACTTGAGCACCAGGAACTCGGGCAGCAGACAGACCGCGGTGATGTAGACCGCACCGGCCAGCGTCAGGCGACCGAGGATGCGGTCGATGTGCTTGGCCGTCTGCTCGCCCGGGCGGATGCCGGGGATGAAGGCGCCACTCTTCTTCAGGTTGTCGGCGGTCTCGCGGCTGTTGAACACCAGCGCCGTGTAGAAGAAGCAGAAGAACACGATCATCGCGGCGTACAGCAGCACGTAGATCGGCTGACCCGGCGACAGCGCGCCCGACAAGTCCTTCAGCCAGCGCAGGCCTTCGCCGGTGGCGAACCAGCCGACGATGGTGGCCGGCAGCAGGATGATCGACGACGCGAAGATCGGCGGGATCACGCCCGACATGTTCAGCTTCAGCGGCAGGTGCGAGGACTGGCCGCCGTAGACCTTGTTGCCGACCTGGCGCTTCGCGTAGTTCACCAGGATCTTGCGTTGGCCACGCTCGACGAAGACGACGACGTAGGTCACGCCGATCACCACCGCGATGATGAACAGGCTGGCCACGATGCTCATCGCGCCGGTGCGCACCAGTTCGAACAGGCCACCGATGGCACTCGGCAGGCCGGCCACGATGCCGGAGAAGATGATGATCGAGATGCCGTTGCCCAGGCCACGCTCGGTGATCTGCTCACCCAGCCACATCAGGAACATCGTGCCGGCAACCAGGCTCACCACCGCTGTCATGCGGAAGCCGAAACCCGGGCTCAGCACCAGGCCCTGCGAGCCTTCCAGCGCGAGGGCAATGCCCAGCGACTGGAAGATCGCCAGGCCGAGCGTGCCGTAGCGTGTGTACTGCGTGATCTTGCGCCGCCCGGCCTCGCCTTCCTTCTTCAATGCCTCCAGCGAAGGCACGACGTAGGTCATCAGCTGCATGATGATCGATGCGCTGATGTAGGGCATGATGCCCAGGGCGAACACGGTGAACCGCGACAAGGCCCCGCCGCTGAACATGTTGAACAGGTTCAGGATGCCGCCGCCCTGGCTCTTGAAGAGCTGCTGCAGCTGGTTGGGGTCGATGCCGGGCACGGGAATGTGCGCACCGATGCGATAGACCACCAGGGCCAGCAGCAGGAAGATGATGCGGCGACGCAGGTCGCCGAACTTCCCGCTCTTGGCCAGCTGGTTCGCGGATGTTGCCACGAGTGGACCGGTTCCTTCTGAGGTCTTAGGCGACGGAGCCGCCGGCAGCCTCGATGGCTGCCTTGGCACCTGCGGTCGCGCCGATGCCCTTGAGCACCACCTTGCGCGTCAGTTCGCCGGACTTGACGACTTTGACGGTCTTGATCAGCTGGCGCACCAGGCCAGCGGCCTTCAGCGTCACCAGATCGATCTCTTCCGCGGTCAACGCCTGCAGATCGGCCAGCGTCACTTCGCCGTTGTACTTCAGCAGCGCAGACTTGAAGCCGCGCTTGGGCAGGCGACGCTGCAGCGGCATCTGACCGCCTTCGAAGCCGACCTTGTGGAAACCACCGGCACGCGACTTCTGGCCCTTGTGACCGCGACCCGCTGTCTTGCCCAGGCCCGAGCCGATGCCACGGCCGACGCGGCGACGCGCCTTCTTGCTGCCCTCTGCGGGCTTGATCGTGTTGATTTGCATCACAGCACCTTCACCAGGTACGCGACCTTGTTGATCATGCCGCGCACGGCCGGCGTGTCTTCCAGCGTGCTCTGGCTGTTGAGCTTGCGCAGGCCGAGACCACGCACGGTGGCGCGGTGCGACTCGCGGGTGCCGGCAACGCTCTTGACGAGCGTGACGGTCAGGGTCTTCTTGTCCGACATGAGGGTTCTCCGGCGGGCTGTCAGTTGAAGAGGTCTTCGACCGACTTGCCGCGCTTGGCCGCCACTTCGGCAGCCGTCGTCGAGCGCTTCAGCGCATCCAGCGTGGCACGCACCATGTTGTACGGGTTGCTCGAACCGAGGCTCTTGGCCACGATGTCGGTCACGCCCATCACTTCGAAGACGGCACGCATCGGGCCGCCGGCGATGATGCCGTCACCGGGCTTGGCCGGTGCCATCAGCACCTTGGCCGCGCCGTGTTCGCCACGCACGTTGTGGTGGATGGTGCCGTTGCGCAGCTGCACCTTGACCATGTTGCGGCGCGCCGACTCCATGGCCTTCTGCACCGCAACCGGCACTTCCTTGGCCTTGCCCTTGCCCATGCCGATGCGGCCATCGCCGTCGCCGACGACGGTGAGCGCAGCGAAGCTGAGCGTGCGGCCGCCCTTCACGACCTTGGTGACGCGGTTGACCGCGATCATCTTTTCCTTCAGACCGTCGTCGTTGCCTTCGGTCTGCTGGCGGGGGGTGAACTTTGCCATTTTGATGGGTTCCTTGACGCCGTCAGAACTGCAGGCCGGCTTCGCGCGCGGCTTCGGCCAGCGCCTTCACGCGGCCGTGGTAGGCGAAGCCCGAGCGGTCGAAAGCGACCTTCTCGACGCCGGCGGCCTTGGCCTTCTCGGCGATGCGCTTGCCGATCAGCGTCGCGGCGGCGGCATTGCCACCCTTGCCGGCGGCGCCCAACTGCTCGCGCACTTCCTTCTCGGCCGTCGAAGCACTGGCCAGCACCTTGGCGCCGTCGTCGGAGATGACGCTGGCGTAGATGTGCAGGTTGGAGCGGAACACGGTCAGGCGCGCGACGCCCTGCTGCGCAATGCGCACCCGGGTCTGCCGCGAGCGGCGAAGACGCTGTTCTTTCTTGGTGATCATGTCGTCGCTCCTTACTTCTTCTTCGTCTCTTTCAACGTCACGCGCTCGTCGGCGTAACGGATGCCCTTGCCCTTGTACGGCTCGGGCGGACGGAAGGCACGCACTTCGGCAGCCACCTGGCCGACACGCTGGCGGTCGGCGCCGGTGATGACGATTTCGGTCTGGGTCGGGCACGCCACCTTCACGCCTTCCGGCATGTCCTTGACGACGGGGTGCGAAAAACCGATCTGCAGGTTCAGCTTTGCGCCCTGGGCCTGGGCACGGAAGCCCACGCCAACCAGGGTCAGCTTCTTCTCGAAGCCCTTGCCGACGCCGTTGACCATGTTGTTGACGAGCGCACGCATCGTGCCGCTCATCGCATCGGCCTCGGCCGAGTCGTTGGCGGGGGCGAAACTCAGCTTGCCGGCTTCGTTCTTGACCGACACCAGCGGGTTCAGCGAACGCACCAGCGTGCCGTTGCCGCCCTTGACGGTGATCTGCTCTGCCGTGATCGACACGTCAACGCCCTTCGGCACGTCGATCGGCATCTTTCCTACGCGGGACATGGTTCTATCCTTCCCTTAGGCGACGTAGCACAGCACTTCGCCGCCGACGCCGGTCTGGCGCGCCTTGCGGTCGGTCATCACACCCTTGGGCGTGGTGACGATGGCAACGCCGAGGCCGTTCATGACCTGCGGAATCGCGTCACGGCCCTTGTAGATGCGCAGGCCGGGGCGGCTGACACGCTCGATGCGCTCGATGACCGGGCGGCCGGCGTAGTACTTCAGCGCGATCTCGAGCTCGCTCTTGGCACCTTCGGCCTTGACAGCGAAACCGTCGATGTAGCCCTCGTCCTTCAGCACCTGGGCGATTGCGACCTTCAGCTTCGACGACGGCATGACAACCGCCGCCTTCTGCACGATTTGCGCATTGCGGATGCGGGTCAGCATGTCCGCGATGGGATCACTCATGCTCATAACAAATCTCCTTCGCGAGCGGGCTTACCAGCTGGCCTTGACCAGGCCGGGGATGTCGCCCTTGAAGGCGAGCTCACGGATCTTGTTGCGGCCCAGGCCGAACATGCGGAACGTGCCACGCGGGCGACCGGTCAGGCCGCAGCGGTTGCGCAGGCGCGTCGGGTTGGCGTTGCGCGGCAATTTCTGCAGTTCCAGGCGGGCGGCGTAGCGCTCTTCGTCGGAACGCTGCGCGTCGTCGGCCACGGCCTTCAGCTCGGCGTACTTCTTGGCGTACTTGGCGACCAGCTTCTCGCGCTTTTCTTCGCGCTGCTTGAGGGATGTCTTGGCCATCTTCTGCCTTCAGTTCTTGAACGGGAACTTGAACGCGGCGAGCAGCGCCTTGCACTCGTCGTCGCTCTTCGCGCTGGTCGTGATGCTGATGTTCATCCCGCGGATCGCGTCGATCTTGTCGTACTCGATTTCCGGGAAGATGATCTGTTCCTTGACGCCGATGTTGTAGTTGCCACGGCCGTCGAAGCTGCGCCCGCTGATACCGCGGAAGTCGCGCACACGCGGCAGCGCCACGGTGACGAAGCGGTCCAGGAATTCGTACATGCGGATGCCGCGCAGCGTGACCATGCAGCCGATGGGCACGCCCTCACGGATCTTGAAGCCGGCGATCGGCTTCTTGCTCTTCGTGACGACGGGCTTCTGGCCGGCGATCTTGGTCAGGTCGCCGACGGCGTTGTCCATGACCTTCTTGTCGGAGACGGCTTCGCTGACACCCATGTTCAGCGTGATCTTCTCCAGGCGCGGCACCTGCATCACCGAGGTGTAGCCGAACTTGGCCATCAGCTCGGGCACGATCTTGTCGCGGTAGATGGTCTGCAGGCGGGCGCTGGTCACCGCGTCAGCCTTACCCGCCGGGGCAGCTTGAGTCTTTGCCATGATTACGCCTTGATCTCTGCGCCGCTCGACTTGAAGACACGCGTCTTCTTGTCGCCGTCGATCTTGATGCCCACGCGGTCGGCCTTGCCGGTCGCGGCATTGAAGATCGCCACGTTGGACTGGTGGATCGGCATCGTCTTGTCGACGACGCCGCCGGTCGTGCCCTTCATCGGGTTCGGCTTGACGTGTTTCTTCACGACGTTCACGCCGTCGACGATGACGTGGTCGTCATCGACGCGCTGCGTGATGGCGCCGCGCTTGCCCTTGTCGCGGCCGGTCAGCACGATGACCTGGTCGCCCTTGCGGAGTTTGTTCATGGTCGGTCCTTGGTCTGTGCGCGTCAGAGCACTTCCGGCGCCAGCGACACGATCTTCATGAAGCGCTCGGTACGCAGCTCACGCGTCACCGGCCCGAAGATGCGGGTGCCGATCGGCTCCAGCTTGGCATTCAGCAGCACGGCGGCATTGCCGTCGAACTTGATCAGCGAGCCGTCCTGGCGGCGCACGCCCTTGGCGGTGCGAACGACGACGGCGCTGTAGACCTCGCCCTTCTTGACGCGACCACGCGGCGCAGCTTCCTTGATGCTGACCTTGATGACATCGCCGATGCCCGCATAGCGACGCTTGGAGCCGCCGAGCACCTTGATGCACATGACGGACTTCGCGCCCGTGTTGTCGGCCACGTCGAGCCGCGATTGCATTTGGATCATGTTGTGTCCCCAACTTGTCCGCTCGTCGGCTCGCCACAGGCGAGCTTTCAGTGCAGCAGTCTTGGGCCCGAGTCTGGGAGGAACTTTGGGCAGATCTGGCATGCCTTGCACTTGCGACAAGTGCACACCATACCAGCAGAGCCGACGATTATGCCGGGCAAACCCGGGGCGCGTCAAGCACCCCGGGTCGGAAAACCATCGTCAGCCGAGTTCGCGCGCCTGCTTCAGCAGCGTGTCGGCGTCGCTGACCTCGAACTTGCCGGGGCCTTCGACGTTCAGCGACTTGACGACGCCGTCGACGACCAGCATCGAGTAGCGGTTCGAGCGCAGACCCATGCCACGCGCCGTGAGGTCCAGCGTCAGGCCGGTGGCCTGCGCAAACGCAGCGCTGCCGTCGGCCATCATGCGCACCTTGCCGGCGGTCTTCTGGTCGCGGCCCCAGGCGCCCATCACGAAGGCGTCGTTGACCGACACACACCAGATCTCGTCGACGCCGGCGGCTTTCAGCGCGTCGGCTTGGGCCACGTAGCCCGGCACATGTTTGGCCGAGCAGGTCGGCGTGTAGGCGCCGGGCAGCGCGAAGATCGCGATCTTCTTGCCCGAGGTCGACTTCTCGACGTCGAAACTGTTGGGGCCGATCGAGCAGCCATTGCCCTCGACCTCGACAAACTCCTGCAGGCTGCCGGCGGGCAGCTTGTCTCCGACTTTCAGCATGGGATCTCCTGTTGTGGGGCGGACAAGAAAAAACGGCCGGGCTGGAGTATCCAGCTTCCGGCCGCTTTCGGCTTGCGCGGGTCGATCAGACCAGCTTGGCCTTTTCGATCAGGCGCGTGACGACCCAGCTCTTGGTCTTGCTGATCGGACGGCCTTCGGCGATCTCGACCAGGTCGCCCATCTTGTACTCGCCCTTTTCGTCGTGGGCGTGGTACTTGCGAGAACTGGCCACGATCTTGCCGTAGAGCTCGTGCGCGTTGCGGCGCTCGACCAGCACGGTGACCGTCTTCGCGCGCTTGTCGCTGACGACGCGGCCGACGAAGGTGCGGGTGTTCTTCACGGGCGCGGTGGCCGTGTTGACTTGTGCTTCGCTCATTTCGCAGCCCTCTTCTTTTCGGCGATGATGGTCTTCACACGTGCGATGTCGCGGCGTGTGTTGCCCAGTTGCGCGTTGTTGGTCAGCTGCTGGGTTGCCTTCTGCATGCGCAGGCCGAAATGGGCCTTCAGCAGATCGGCAACTTCCTTTTCCAGCGCGGCCATGTCCTTGGCGCGCAGTTCGGAGGTTTTCATCGTCAGGACTCCTTAGGCACCGACCTGGCGGGCGACGAAGGTGCAGCGCAGCGGCAGCTTCGCAGCAGCCAGCGTGAACGCCTCGCGCGCCAGCGCTTCGGGCACGCCGTTGACTTCGTACAGCACCTTGCCCGGCTGGATCTCGGCCACGTAGTACTCGGGGTTGCCCTTGCCGTTGCCCATGCGGACTTCGGCCGGCTTCTGCGAGATCGGCTTGTCCGGGAAGATGCGGATAAAGATGCGGCCGCCGCGCTTGATGTGGCGCGAGATGGCGCGACGCGCAGCTTCGATCTGGCGCGCCGTGATGCGGCCGCGCTCGGTGGCCTTGAGGCCGAAGTCGCCGAACGACACGGCCGCGCCACGCGTGGCGATGCCGGTGTTACGACCCTTGTGTTCCTTGCGGAACTTGCGACGTGCGGGTTGCAGCATCGTTATTCTCCTTTGGTCTCGCCGCCGGCAGCCGGGGTTGCCGGTGCAGCCGGACCGGCGCGACGCACGCGCTTGACGGCCGGGCCGGCACCCTTGTCGCCAGCCGGTGCAGCAGCGGCCGGAGCCGGTAC
>JBASTF010000207.1:0-4167 GCA_049274755.1 Rubrivivax sp.
CGGTGGCGCAGGCGCTGTACCGCGAAACGCCGGAGAGCATCGCCGCCCGCGAACGTGCGGCCGAAGCGCGGCGCCAGGGCGTGGAGCCGGCTGCGACGCTGGAACAGGGGCGGCCGACCAAACGCAACCGCCGCCAGCTGGCCGACTGGCAGCGCTGGAGCGCCAGCATCGACGACGACGCATCGGGCTCTTGAAACCCGGGATCAAGCCCCCACTTGAAACACAGTTTTCCGCAAACGACTATGAATCCGACCGATCAAACGCCCGATTCCACCGCCCAGAGCGCCCCTGAGGCGGCGCCGGACATCGCAGCCGCATTGTCAGCCGAAGCCCAGCTGGCCGAGTTGCAGGCTAAACACGCCGAGGTGGCCGACGCCTACCTGCGCGCCAAGGCCGAGGCCGAAAACACCCGCCGCCGCGCCGAGGAAGAGGTCAGCAAGGCGCGCAAGTTCGCCGTCGAAGGGTTTGCCGAGAGCCTGCTGCCGGTGGCCGACAGCCTGACGGCGGCCATCGCGATCCAGAACGCCACGCCGGAACAGCTGCTGGAAGGTGTGCACGCCACGCTGCGCCAGCTGATGCAGGCGCTGGAGCGCAACAAGGTCGTGGCCATCGCGCCGGCCAGCGGCACCAAGTTCGACCCCCACCAGCACCAGGCGATCAGCATGGTGCCGGCCGAGCAGGAAGCCAACACCGTGGTGGCCGTGCTGCAAAAGGGCTACCTCATCGCCGACCGTGTGCTGCGCCCGGCCCTGGTGACGGTGGCCGCGCCGAAATGACCCATCCGGCTTGAAAGCCGACAAGTTATCCACAAGTTCAGACCATCCCCGAATCAGGAGCACACACATGGGCAAGATCATCGGCATCGACCTCGGCACCACGAACTCGTGCGTGGCCGTGATGGAAGGCAACACCACGCGTGTCATCGAGAACAGTGAAGGCGCGCGCACCACGCCGTCCATCATTGCCTACCAGGAAGACGGCGAGGTGCTGGTCGGCGCCTCCGCCAAGCGCCAGGCCGTCACCAATCCGAAGAACACGGTCTACGCGTCCAAGCGCCTGATCGGCCGCAAGTTCACCGAGAAGGAAGTGCAGAAGGACATCGACCTGATGCCCTACAAGATCTCGGCCGCCGACAACGGCGACGCCTGGATCGAGGTGCGCGGCAAGAAGCTGGCACCGCCGCAGATCAGCGCCGAGGTGCTGCGCAAGATGAAGAAGACCGCCGAGGACTACCTCGGCGAAGAGGTCACCGAAGCCGTCATCACGGTGCCGGCCTACTTCAACGACAGCCAGCGCCAGGCCACCAAGGACGCCGGCCGCATCGCCGGCCTGGACGTCAAGCGCATCATCAACGAGCCCACCGCCGCGGCCCTGGCCTTCGGCCTGGACAAACACGGCAAGGGCGACCGCAAGATCGCTGTCTTCGACCTGGGCGGCGGCACCTTCGACATCTCCATCATCGAGATCGCCGATGTCGACGGCGAAAAGCAGTTCGAGGTGCTGTCGACCAACGGCGACACCTTCCTGGGCGGCGAAGACTTCGACCAGCGCATCATCGACTACATCGTCACCGAGTTCAAAAAAGAACAAGGTGTCGACCTGACCAAGGACGTGCTGGCGCTGCAGCGCCTGAAGGAAGCGGCCGAGAAGGCGAAGATCGAGCTGTCGAATTCGACGCAGACCGATGTCAACCTGCCCTACATCACGGCCGATGCCAGTGGCCCCAAGCACCTGAACATCAAGCTCACGCGCGCCAAGCTGGAAAGCCTGGTCGACGAGCTGATCGCGCGCACCATCGAACCCTGCCGCATCGCGGTGAAGGACGCCGGCGTCAAGCTGAGCGAGATCGACGACGTCATCCTGGTCGGCGGCATGACACGCATGCCCAAGGTGCAGGAGAAGGTCAAGGAGTTCTTCGGCAAGGAACCGCGCAAGGACGTCAACCCCGATGAAGCCGTGGCCGTGGGCGCCGCCGTGCAAGGCCAGGTGCTGGGCGGCGAGCGCAAGGACGTGCTGCTGCTGGACGTCACCCCGCTGAGCCTGGGCATCGAGACCCTGGGCGGCGTGATGACGAAGATGATCAAGAAGAACACGACCATCCCGACCAAGTTCAGCCAGGTGTTCAGCACCGCCGACGACAACCAGCCGGCCGTGACGATCAAGGTCTACCAGGGCGAACGCGACGTGGCCGTCGGCAACAAGAGCCTGGGCGAGTTCAACCTCGAGGGCATCCCGCCGGCGCCGCGTGGCCTGCCGCAGATCGAGGTCACCTTCGACATCGACGCCAACGGCATCCTGCACGTGGGCGCGAAGGACAAGGCCACCGGCAAGGAAAACAAGATCACCATCAAGGCGAACTCGGGCCTGTCGGAAGCCGAGATCGAGAAGATGGTGAAGGACGCCGAGGTCAACGCCGCCGAAGACGCGAAGAAGGTCGAGCTGGTGCAGGCCCGCAACCAGGCCGACGGCATGGTGCACTCGGTGAAGAAGAGCCTGTCCGAGCATGGCGACAGGCTGGACGCCGGCGACAAGGAAAAGATCGAAGCCGCGCTGAAGGACGCCGAAGAGGCGATCAAGGGCGACGACAAGGCGGCGATCGACGCCAAGACCGAGGCGCTGATGACGGCCAGCCAGAAGCTGGGCGAGAAGGTTTATGCCGAGCAGCAGGCAGCCCAGGCTGCGGCCGGTGCTGCGGGCGCGGGTGCCGAGGCACCGCAGCAGCAGGCCAGCGCAAAGCCGACCGACGACAACGTGGTCGACGCCGAGTTCAAGGAAGTGAAGAAGTGATATCGCGGACGGCCCGCAAGGGCCGCCGCAATCTCTCGCCGCGTTCGAGCACCAGGCAGTGCCCGGTGGTCAACGCGGCGTCGGCATTTCAGCTTCTCTAAGGTTTTGCAATGGCAAAGCGCGACTTTTACGAAATCCTCGGTGTGGCGAAAAATGCCGGCGAGGACGAGATCAAGAAGGCCTACCGCAAGCTGGCCATGAAGTACCACCCGGACCGCAACCAGGGTGACGACGCGAAGAAGGCGGAAGAGAAGTTCAAGGAGGCCAAGGAGGCCTACGAGATGCTCTCCGACGCGCAGAAACGCGCGGCCTACGACCAGTACGGCCATGCCGGTGTCGACCCCAACATGGCCGGTGGCCGCGGCGGCCCGGGTGGCGAAGGTTTCGGCGGCTTCGCCGAGGCCTTCGGCGACATCTTCGGCGACATCTTCGGCGGCCAGGGCGGTGGCCGCCGCGGCGGTGGTGGCCAGCAGGTCTACCGCGGCAGCGACCTCAGCTACGCGATGGAGATCACGCTCGAAGAGGCGGCGGGCGGCAAGGAAACGCAGATCCGCATTCCCAGCTGGGACAGCTGCGACACCTGCCATGGCAGCGGCGCCAAGCCCGGCACCAGCGCCAAGACCTGCCCCAGTTGCAACGGCAGCGGCACCGTGCATCTGCGCCAGGGTTTTTTCAGCATCCAGCAGACCTGCCCGCACTGCCATGGCAGCGGCAAGATCATTCCCGAGCCCTGCAGCACCTGCAACGGCGCCGGCAAGATCAAGAAGCAGAAGACGCTGGAGGTGAAGATCCCCGCCGGCATCAACGAAGGCATGCGCATCCGCTCGGCCGGCAATGGCGAGCCGGGCACCAACGGCGGACCGGCCGGCGACCTCTACATCGAGATCCGCATCAAGCAGCACGAGGTCTTCGAACGCGATGGCGACGACCTGCATTGCACGGTGCCGGTGGCGCTGACGATGGCGGCGCTGGGCGGCACGATCCAGGTGCCGACACTGGCCGGCCAGGCCGAGATCGAACTGCCCGAAGGTACGCAGCACGGCAAGACCTTCCGCCTGCGCGGCAAGGGCATCAAGGGCATCCGCTCCAGCTACCCGGGCGACCTGTACTGCCACGTCACCGTCGAAACCCCGGTGAAGCTGACCGAGCACCAGCGCAAGCTGCTGAAGGAACTGGACGAGTCGTTCAAGAAGGGCGGCGAGCGCCATTCCCCCAACGCCAAGGGCTGGGCCGACCGCGTGAAGGACCTCTTCAAGTAGCCAGGCGCAGCTCGAAGCGCGCACCGCCGCCGGGGCGGTTCGTGATCTGCACACCGTCGGCCACGCCATGGGCGCGGGCGACGGCGCGGCACAGCGTGGTGCCCAGGCCGGTGTTGTGCGC
>JBASTF010000208.1:0-1645 GCA_049274755.1 Rubrivivax sp.
CTTCCGAAGCGGCCGGGGCGGGAGCCGGGGCCGGGGCAGCGGCGGGAGCCGGGGCCGGAGCAGCTTCTTCCTTCTTGCCGCAGGCGGTCAGGGCGAAAGCAGCAACCAGGGAAGCCAGAACGATCGACTTGTTCATGTGTGTGTCCTCAGGAATTGTGTGGGTCGAAGATCAAACAGGCGAGGGTGCTCTTCGACAACTCTCAGAGACCCGTCAACAAGACCAGAGCGGTGCCTTGTCAGCGGTCCGATCCGAGCCTAGCCGACGATTATAACCCGAACTAGGGCAATCCCTATAGTCCGAGTGCATTCACCGGGAAGGCGGGCTCGGAACGTTGCAAATGCGCATCAATTTCATCCCGCCATTGGTGCGCGATGCGCGCATCGCAGGCGGCTCGCCCGCGCCAGTGCACCGGGTCCAGCAAATGCACCGTCGTCGCGCCGTCGTCGAGCAGCAGCGTCGGCAGTTCCAGCGTGTCGCCCTCGGCCGGCGAACGGGTGTCGATGGCGTGGCTCCACGACGTGCGCCAGGCCACAAAACGTGCATGCCGGCGCGGCACGGCATCGTAGTTCGCCGCCAACAGCACCAGCCGCCGCTGCGGCAACCGCAGCCAGGCCGCGAGCGCCTGGTGCAGCGCGGGCTCGTCCAGCGGCCAGTCGGCAAAGCTCGGGGCTATGGCCACGATGCGCCGCGCACCGGCGGCGATGGCGGTCTGCAGGCCCCAGCGCACGGCGGCCTGGAACTCGCTGCGCGAGCCGATGGGCGGTGGTGCATCGCTGCTCATGTGCCGGTCTCCCCATGCAGCCAGCCTGCGGCAGCCCAGTCGCTCACCAAGCGCCGCGCGCCGGCCGACAGTTTGCTGCAGTCGGCCGCGGCCAGGCGGCGCTCGTCGGCCAGGCGCTGCATCAGGGCCGCATCGCGGCCCGCAGCGTCGTAGGCCTCGCCGTTGATGAAGACGTGTTCGGCGTCGTAGAGCATGCGGGTCTGGATGTCCAGCCGCAGGCCCTGGCGCGGCGACCAGGCACCGCCGGCCTCGAACCAGACACGGGGCTTGGGTTCGCTCAGCACCTCGCCGAGTGCACGGGCCACGGCGCCGGGTTCGTTCAGCATCTTCTCTAGCGCTTCGCGCGCGAAGTCCAGCAGCGTTTCGGGAATGGCGCCGGGTGTGGCCGTGGCGGGCTGCTTGGGGTCGCGGTAGAGCCGGCCAGGCGCTTCGTCGGCCTGCGCCAGGCGCTGCAGCAGTTCCCGCGACAGGCCTTCGTCGGACGGCACGCGGAAGCCCACCGAGGCCGTCATGCACTCGCCCTGCGCAATGCCGTCGTGGCCCCAGGCGGGTGGCAGGTACAGCATGTCGCCGGGCTCCAGCACCCAGTCCTGCTCGGGCGCGAAGTTCTTCAGGATCTTCAGCGGCAGGCCGTCGACCAGGCTCTTGTCGCGCTGGCGGCCGATGCGCCAGCGGCGCCGGCCCTGCAGTTGCAGCAGGAACACGTCGTAGGAATCGAGATGCGGGCCGACGCCGCCGCCGTCGCTGGCCCACGAGACCATCAGGTCGTCCAGCCGCGCCTCGGGCACGAAGCGGAAGCGCGACAGCAGTGTGTGCGCGGCCGGCAGATGCAGGTCCAGGCCCTGCACCAGCAGCGTCCAGCC
>JBASTF010000209.1:0-1550 GCA_049274755.1 Rubrivivax sp.
GCATCGGCCAGGCCGGCGGCGCGCCGGCCGGCATGGCCGTCGAGCACGGCGCGCAGGTCGTAGAGGTCGGCCACTTCCTTGCCGCCCAGCACACGCACGAACACACCGGCATGTTTGCGTGCAGCGACGAGGCCCGAGCTTTCGAGTTCGCGCAAGGCCTCGCGCACTGGCACACGCGACACACGCAGGCGCGCGGCGACATCGGGTTCGTTGATGCGCTGGCCGGGCGCCAGCTCGCCGCGCAGGATCAGCGCCAGCATCTCGTCGCGCACCAGCTTGGCCAGCGAGGTGTCGCGCACACCGGCAATGCGCTCGGAGAGGAGATCGGACACAGGGTCGGCAAGCCAGGGCAGCATGGGTACACAAGGGATAACGTATACGATAGTCTGACGCCACGACCCGGATGATGAACCCCGGGAAAGCCCGGGACGGGTCCTCAGATCGTCAGGGTCTCGTGGAACTCCGAGGCGCCGCGTTTCCAGTACGCAGCCACGCGCATGGCTTCACGCGGGTGCTGCTTGTCCAGCAGCATCAGGTCACGCAGGCGCGCCATCACCGTGGCCTCGCCAGCGCACCAGACAAAACCTTCGCCGGCAGGCAGGGGCAGGGCACGCAGCACCGCCACCAATGCATCGGCGTCGTCCACCCAGTGCAGTTGCAGCGCAGCGGCGCTGTGCAGCGCGCGGCGGTCGTCGCTGTGCAGCACGACGATGGCGCGTGTGCTGGCCGGAAGTTCCTCGAGCCGGCGGTGCACGGCCGGCAGGGCCGTGGCGTCGCCGGCCAGCAGGTGCCAGTCGTAGTCGGTGGGCACGATCATCGAGCCACGCGGCCCGCCCACCATCACACGCTGGCCTGGCGCGGCCTGGCGCGCCCAGTTCGACGCGGCGCCATGGCCGTGCAGCGCAAACTCGATTGTCAGTGTCTGTGCCTGGCGGTCGAAGCGGCGCGGCGTGTAGTCGCGGCGCACGGGTTCGCCGGCGGCGTCGTTGAAGATGAGCTTGATGTGGTCGTCGAAGGAGTCGGACACGAAGTCGGACAAGGAGGCGTCGCCGAACGTGACGCTGACGAAGTGGGGGCCCAGCGGCAGCACCTGCAGAACTTCGAGTTCGCGGCGGCGCAGTTCGTGGCGCACACGCTGCACACGGCGGGTCGGGGAGAGGGCTGAATCCATCAGAGGATTGGCGTTGATGGTTGATAATGTCATCCATCATGCGCAAATCAATTGACCATGTCAACCAAATGGGGGGCAGCACACCCGACCAGGTGTTCGAGGCCATCCACACGGTGATGCACCTCTACCGCGCGCAGCGCCACCGCGGTGCGGCCGATGCCGGCCCGCAGGAGCTGACGCACATGGAGCACAGGGTGCTGGGCTATTTCTCGCGCCACCCCGGCGCGACGCAGAGCGACCTGGCCGCCCACTCGGGGCGCGACAAGGGGCAGCTGGCACGGCTGATCGGCGGCCTGCGCGAACGGGGCCTGCTCGAAGCGCGGGCTGACGAGAACGACAGACGCAGCCTGCGCCTGCAGCCGACGGCGCAAGCCCGTGC
>JBASTF010000210.1:0-2807 GCA_049274755.1 Rubrivivax sp.
CACGTAGCCTGCGGGTTCGTGCAGCGCCGCGGCGGTGGCGCGTGCATAGGCCAGCACCGGCTCGGCCTGCAGCACCAGGGCCACGGCGGCGGCCAGCAGGCCGGCGATGGGCAGGGTCTCGGCCACCCGCAGCCGCGGTGCAGGGCGGGGAGTCCAGAAGTGGCGCATGCCCACACGCATCAGCGCCGTGGCGGCGGCCAGGCCCGAGGCGATCAGCAGCACGAACAGCGTCCAGGCGGCCGGGCCTTGCAGGTCGAGCAGCGCCGTCAGCATGCCGAGCTTGGCGACGAAGCCGGCCAGCGGCGGCAGCCCGGCCACGACCAGCGCGCAGACTGTGAAGGCCACGCCCAGGAAGGCCAGCGCCGCCGGAATCGCGCGGCCGGTCAGCGCTTCTTCGTCGTCGTCGAGGTTGGTGCCGGGCGGGGGTTCGTTGCCGACGAAGCTGGGCAGGTTGTCCTGGCCATCGTCGATCTCCGACGGGCCCAGTTCGACCTGGCGCGAGCGTTCCAGCAACTCCACCAGCAGGAACAGCGCGCAGCCGGCGAGCGTGGAACTGGCCAGGTAGAACAGCGCGCCGGCACTCAGCGCCGGCGCGTCGAAGCCGACGGCGGCGATCAGCGTGCCCGAGGACGCGATGACGCTGTAGCCGGCCAGCCGCGCCAGCTGCTGCGACGCCAGCATGCCGATGGCGCCGTAGGCCAGCGTGGCCAGGCCGCCCCACACCAGCACCTCGCCGCCGAAACCGGCCGAGGCCCCGGCTTCGGCCGGGAAACACAGGGTCCACAGCCGCAGCACCGCGTAGACGCCGACCTTGGTGAGGATGGCGAACACGGCGGCCGCCGGTGCGCTGGCCGCGCCATAGGCCGGCGGCAGCCAGAAGTTCAGCGGCCACAGCGCTGCCTTGGCCAGGAAGGCGATGGCCAGGATGGCGGCACCGGCGTGCAGCAGGCCGCGGTCGCTGTCGGGCACCCGGCCCAGCTTGCCGGCGATGTCGGCCATGTTCAGCGTGCCGGTCACGCCGTACAGCACCGCCACGCCGATCAGGAACAGCAGCGAGGCCATCAGGTTGATTGCGATGTAGTGCAGGCCGGCACGCACACGCGCGGCGCCGCCGCCGTGCAGCAGCAGGCCGTAGCTGGCGGCCAGCAGCACCTCGAAGAACACAAAGAGGTTGAACAGGTCGGCGGTGAGGAAGGCGCCGTACAAACCCATCAGCTGCAGCTGGAACAGCACGTGGAAGTAGACGCCGGCGTGCTGCCAGCGCGCCAGTGCGTACAGCAGGGCCGCCAGCCCCACGCTGCCGGTCAGCACGGCCATCAGCGCCGACAGCCGGTCGGCCACCAGCACGATGCCGTAGGGCACGGACCAGTTGCCCGGCAGATAGATGCCGAAGGCCGCCGGTCCTTCGCCCTGCACACGCAGCAGCAGCGCCACGGCGATGGCCAGCCCCAGCGTGGTGGATGCCGTGTTCACCACGGCTTTCAGCGCGCGCCGGCCTTCGCCCAGCAGCAGCATCAGCGCCGCGGTGGCCAGCGGCAGCAGCACCGGTGCCACCACCAGGTGTTCGGACCAGGCCAGGGCCGTCGGGCTCGGCAGGTTCATGGCCGCTCCTCCTGGCCGTCGACATGGTCGCCGCCCGACAGGCCGCGCAGCGCCAGCAGCACGACGAGAAACAGTGCTGTGGTCGCGAAGCCGATGACGATGGCGGTGAGCACCAGCGACTGCGGCAGCGGGTCGGTGTAGTTCTGCAGCGTGGCCGCCAGGCCGGGGCGCACGATGGGCTCGGAGTCCACCGACAGGCTGCCGACGCTGAAGATGAACAGGTTCACCGCATACGACAGCAGCGACAGGCCGATCAGCACCTGGAAGGTCCGCGGCCGCAGCAGCAGCCAGACACCGGCACCGGCCATCACGCCGATGGCGATGGAGACGACCACTTCCATCAGCCGGCCTCCTTGTTGTTGGTGGTGTCGTCGGCCGCGGCCAGCTGGCGCTGCGCCCGCAGCGACTGGTGGGCAATGGCCGTCAGCATCAGCAGCGTCGCGCCGACGACCACCGCGAACACACCCAGGTCGAACAGTGCCGCGTTGGGCAGGGGCACCTCGCCCACCAGCGGCCAGGTGGCATGCACCGTGCGGGAGGTGAGGAAAGGATAGCCCAGCGCCAGCGAACCCAGCCCGGTGCCCAGCGCCGCCAGCAGGCCGAAGGCGATCCAGCGCGGCGGCCACAGGCGCAGCCGCGCTTCGACCCAGCGGGTGCCGCCCACCATGTACTGCGCGATGAAGGCAATGGCCAGCACGAGGCCGGCGACGAAGCCGCCCCCCGGTTCATTGTGGCCGCGCATGAACAGGTGGAAGGCAAACACCGCGGCCACCGGCAGCAGCAGGCGCACCAGCACCGCGGGAATCTCCAGGTACTCCTGCAGGCGGTCGGCTTCGAGCGCACGGTCCACCAGGTCGCGGCCGGCGACGTCGGGCGCCAGGCGTTGCTGGGCCGGCACCTCCACGGCCTCCAGCGGCGGACGGAAGCGCCGCAGCAGCGCATAGATGGTGATGCCGACGATGCCGAGCACGGTGATCTCGCCCAGCGTGTCGAAGGCGCGGAAGTCCACCAGCATCACGTTGACGATGTTGGTGCCGCCGCCCACCGGCAGCGCGTGTTCGATGAAATAGGGCGAGATCGACAGCGGCGCCTGCCGGGTCAGCAGCGCAAACGACAGTGCCGACAGGCCCGCACCCACCAGCACCGCGATGGCCAGGTCGCGCCGGCGCCGCCACCGCGCGCGCACGGCCCTGCCGCGGTCGTCC
>JBASTF010000211.1:0-4825 GCA_049274755.1 Rubrivivax sp.
GTCGGCCTGCGCGCCGCTGATCGTCGGCGGCGCCATGGTCGTCGGCGGCATGATGGCCATCGACCGCCGCACCTCGGGCGCCCAGGTCGAAGACCAGGCCATCGAACTGAAGGGCGCGGCCCGTGTGCGCGACCTGGCCACGCTGGGCAACGTCAACGTCACCAGCTACAACCGCATGGTGCTGGTCTCCGGCGAGGTGCCGACCGAACCCGACCGCGTGCGTGTCGAAGAGGCGCTGACGCGGCTGGAGAACGTGCGCTCGGTGTTCAACGAACTCGCGGTGGCGCCGAACAGCGGCCTCGGCGACCGTTCGCGCGACACGCTCACCTCGGGCAAGGTCAAGGCGACGCTGATCGACGCCAAGGACATGCAGGCCCACGCCATCAAGAT
Organism: Rubrivivax sp.; assembly: GCA_049274755.1. Classification (GTDB taxonomy): domain Bacteria; phylum Pseudomonadota; class Gammaproteobacteria; order Burkholderiales; family Burkholderiaceae_C; genus Rubrivivax. The sequence goes on from JBASTF010000211.1 coordinate 391, forward strand.
CGTCACCGAACGCGGCAACGTCTACCTGATGGGCCTGGTGACCGAACGCGAGGCCACACGCGCCGCCGACATCGCACGCTCGGTGCCGGGCGTGCAGAAGGTGGTGCGTGTGTTCGAGGTGATCAGCGAAGAAGAGCTGGCCGGCATGGTGGCGCGGCCCAACCCGCCGAAGTGACGGCAGCGGCGGCTACTTCAGCCGCTTGATCAGGCTGGAGGTGTCCCAGCGCCGGCCGCCCATGCCTTGCACGTCGCCGTAGAACTGGTCGACCAGGGCCGTCACCGGCAGCTTGGCACCGTTGCGCCGCGCTTCGTCGAGCACCAGGCCCAGGTCCTTGCGCATCCAGTCGACGGCGAAACCGAAGTCGAACTGGTCGTCGACCATGGTCTTGCCGCGGTTGTCCATCTGCCAGCTCTGCGCCGCGCCCTTGCCGATGACCTCGAGCACCAGCTTCATGTCCAGCCCCGACTTCTGGCCGAAGGCCACGGCTTCGGCCAGGCCTTGCACCAGGCCGGCGATGCAGATCTGGTTGACCATCTTGGCCAGCTGACCGGCGCCGCTGTCGCCGACGCGGGTGACGGCCCTGGCAAACGCCAGCGCCACCGGCTTCATCGTGTCGAAGGCGGCGGCCTCGCCGCCGCACATCACCGTCAGCGCGCCGTTGACGGCACCGGCCTGGCCGCCGGAGACCGGCGCATCGACAAACTGCAGGCCACGTGCACGGGCCAGGGCGTCGAGCTCCCGCGCGACGGCGGCCGAGGCCGTGGTGTGGTCGACAAACACCGCGCCGGCGGCCATGCCGGCAAAGGCGCCGTCGTCGCCCAGCACCACCGAGCGCAGGTCGTCGTCGTTGCCGACGCAGGCGAACACGAACTCGGCGCCGGCCGCAGCAACTTTCGGGGTGGCTGCGAAGCTGCCGCCGTATTCCTTGGCCCAGGTCTCGGCCTTGGCCGTGGTGCGGTTGTAGACCGTGACCTGGTGCCCGGCGCGCGCCAGGTGGCCGGCCATCGGATGGCCCATGACGCCCAGGCCCAGGAAGGCGACGCGGCGGGGAGGGATGGGATCGTAGGTGCGTGTGCTCATACACACGATCTTGCCATCAACGCTGCCCGATCCAGCGGACGCCGCGGATCCGGCTTCGCCGGTCCGCCAGCGTCGCCCCCTGGGGGGAGCGCCGCAGGCGCTTCGGGGGGTCAAACCACGCGCATGTGTTCGGTGCCGGCCGCCAGGTCGTGGGTGCGGGCGCGGGTGCTGTTCAGCTTGATCTGCAGCCGCAGATCGTTCACCGAATCGGCATTGCGCAGCGCGTCTTCGTAGGTGATGACGTTGCCTTCGTAGAGGTCGAACAGGCTCTGGTCGAAGGTCTGCATGCCGAGTTCGCGGCTGCGTTTCATCAGTTCCTTGATCTCGCTGACCTCGCCGCGGAAGATCAGGTCGCCGATCAGCGGCGTGTTCAGCAGGATCTCCACCGCGGCCGCGCGGCCCCGGCCTTCCTGGCGTGGCATCAGGCGCTGGCTGACCAGGGACTTCAGGTTCAGCGACAAGTCCATCAGCAGCTGCGCGCGCCGCTCTTCGGGGAAGAAGTTGATGATGCGGTCCAGCGCCTGGTTGGCGCTGTTGGCGTGCAGCGTGGCCATGCACAGGTGGCCGGTTTCGGCGAAGGCCACCGCGTGTTCCATCGTCTCGCGGTCGCGGATCTCGCCCATCAGGATGACGTCGGGCGCCTGGCGCAGCGTGTTCTTCAGCGCCTGTTCCCAGCCGTCGGTGTCGAGGCCCACCTCACGCTGCGTGACGATGCAGTTCTTGTGCGGGTGCACGAACTCCACCGGGTCTTCGATCGTGATGATGTGGCCGTGGCTGTTTTCGTTGCGCCAGTCGACCATGGCCGCCAGCGAGGTGCTTTTGCCCGAGCCGGTGGCGCCGACGAAGATGACGAGGCCGCGTTTGGCCATCGCGATGTCCTTCAGCACCACGGGCAGGCCCAGCGCGTCGATGGTCGGCAGCGTCTGCGGAATCGTGCGCAGCACCAGGCCGACATGGCCTTGCTGCATGAAGGCGTTGACGCGGAAACGGCCCACGCCCGACGGCGAGATCGCGAAGTTGCATTCCTTGGTTTTTTCGAACTCGGCGGCCTGCTTGTCGTTCATCACCGCGCGCGCCAGCTGCAGCGTGTGCTGGCCGGTCAGCGGCTGCGGGCTGACCTTGGTGATCTTGCCGTCGACCTTGATGGCCGGCGGGAAGTCGGCGGTGAGAAAGAGGTCCGAGCCGTTGCGGCCGATCATCAGCCGCAGCAGGTCGTTGACGAATTTCGATGCCTGGTCGCGTTCCATCGTGGTCCTTCTTCCCCGTTCGTTCAGGCCGCCGCCGTCAAGCGTCGGTGAGCAGCGCCGACAGCCGCGTGCTCACCTGGCGCAGGCGCAGCGACAGGCGCCGCGCCAGCGCCGACAGCAGCACCAGCGCCAGCTGCGCATCATCGTGCATCAGCCGCGCCAGCGCATCGGTTTCCAGCACGGCCAGCGTGCAATCCGTGCGTGTCACGCAGTCCGAGGCACGCGGGCCGGCGTCGAGCAGGGCCATCTCGCCCAGCACGTCGCCGGGCCGCGCCTCGGCCAGGCGCGCCACACGCGGGCCGCCGGCAATGTGTTCGACGCCGACGCTGCCGTCGAGCACGATGAGCATGAAGTCGCCCGGTTCGTCCTGCAGGATCAGGCGCTGGCCGGCCTTCACGTCGACGAACTGCAGGTAGTCGGCCAGCCGCTGCAGCGCGCCGGCGTCGAAACGGCCGCCAGCCCACAGCTGGGCCAACACCGCCGTGCCGCGTGTGGCGTCGGCCGCCGCGGCGCCGACCTGTCCTGCACGCACGGCCCAGTGCATGGCCGCTCAGCCGGGGAAGTTCTCGGGGATCTTCGCCTTCGAGCGGGCCTCGACCGGTGCGATGACGTTGCGCCGCACCAGGTCGGCCAGGTTCTGGTCCAGCGTCTGCATGCCCAGGCTCTGGCCGGTCTGGATCGAGCTGTACATCTGCGCGATCTTGTTTTCGCGGATCAGGTTCTTGATGGCCGAGGTGGCGATCATGATCTCGTGCGCCGCGACCCGGCCCGAACCGTCCTTCAGCTTGCACAGCGTCTGCGAGACGACGGCGACCAGCGACTCCGACAGCATCGCCCGCACCATTTCCTTTTCGGCGGCCGGGAACACGTCGACGATGCGGTCGATGGTCTTCGCGGCGCTGCTGGTGTGCAGGGTGCCGAACACCAGGTGGCCGGTTTCGGCGGCGGTCAGCGCCAGGCGGATGGTTTCCAGGTCGCGCATTTCGCCGACGAGGATGGCGTCCGGGTCTTCGCGCAGCGCCGAGCGCAGCGCGTTGGCGAAGCTCAGCGTGTGCGGGCCGACCTCACGCTGGTTCACCAGGCACTTCTTGCTTTCGTGCACGAACTCGATCGGGTCTTCCACCGTCAGCACGTGGCCGTACTCGTTTTCGTTCAGGTGGTTGATCATCGCCGCCAGCGTCGTCGACTTGCCCGAGCCGGTGGGGCCGGTGACCAGCACCAGGCCACGCGGCTTCAGCGCCAGTTCGGCAAAGACCTTGGGCGCGCCCAGCTGCTCCAGCGTCAGGATCTTGCTGGGAATGGTGCGGAACACCGCACCGGCGCCGCGGTTCTGGTTGAAGGCGTTGACGCGGAAACGTGCGAGGCCCTGGATCTCGAAGCTGAAGTCGCACTCCAGCGTGTCCTCGTAGTGCTTGCGCTGCGCATCGTTCATGATGTCGTACACCATGTCGTGGACCATCTTGTGGTCCAGGGGCTCGACATTGATGCGACGCACGTCGCCGTGCACGCGGATCATCGGCGGCAGCCCAGCCGACAAGTGCAGGTCCGAGGCCTTGTTCTTGACCGAAAACGCGAGCAGCTGGGTGATATCCATGAATGACGCGCGCGCCGCTACGGCGAACGCCTAGAGTCTCGGGGAATTATGGGCAGCATCGGAAGCAACCTGCAAGACGTACAGCGGCGCATCGCCGCTGCGGCCACGGCCGCGGAGCGTAGCGCGCAAAGCGTCACGCTGCTGGCCGTCAGCAAGACCTTCGGCGCCGACGCGGTGCGTGCGGCCTTTGCCGAAGGCCAGCGCTGTTTCGGCGAAAACTACGTGCAGGAAGCGCTGGCGAAGATCGACGCACTGGCCGACCTGCGCGCACAGATCGAATGGCACTTGATCGGGCCGCTGCAAAGCAACAAGACACGCCCGGTGGCCGAGGCCTTCGACTGGGTGCATGCGGTGGACCGGCTGAAGATCGCCGAACGCCTGGCCGAACAGCGCCCGGCCTGGCTGCCGCCGCTGCAGATCTGCCTGCAGGTCAACGTCAGCGGCGAAGCCAGCAAAAGCGGCGTGGTGCCGGCCGAACTGCCGGCGCTGGCCGCTGCGGTGGCGGCGCTGCCG
>JBASTF010000212.1:0-2742 GCA_049274755.1 Rubrivivax sp.
GTCCAGCGCCAGGCGGCGGTTGGCCTCGTTGTCGGGCAGGCCGTCCAGGCGCAGCGGCGTCGCGGCCTCGGCCGCCGGCGCCACGCTGAGCACCGAGCCCAGCACCGCGTTCGGCCGGTAGGTGGCCAGGCCCTTCAGCCCGGCGGCCCAGGCCTGGCGGTAGAGGTCCTGGAAGTCGTCGTAGCGGTAGTCGGCCGGCACGTTGACGGTCTTGGAGATCGCCGTGTCGATGAAGGGCGCCACCGCCGCGACCATGGCTGCATGGTCGGCCGCCTGCAGTTCCAGCGCGGTGACAAAGGCCGGCGGCAGCGGCGCGTCGGCGCCGTGCAGATGGCGGAACAGCCGCCAGGCATGGTCTTCGACCGCATGTTCGCTGAACGACCCATCGGGCATGCGCTTCTTGCGTGTGTAGCGCCAGCTGAAGGCCGGCTCGATGCCGTTGCTGGCGTTGTCGGCAAAAGCCAGGCTGATGGTGCCTGTGGGGGCGATCGACAGCAGATGCGAGTTGCGCAGCCCATGCTGGCGGATCTGGTCGCGCAGCCGCAGCGGCAGGCGCGACGCAAAGCGGCCGCCGCTGAGGTAGAGGTCGGCATTGAACAGCGGGAAGACGCCACGCTCACGCGCCAGTTCCACCGAGGCCTCGTAGGCCGCGTCGCGCAGCGCCGCGGCGATGCGGCGTGCCATCGCCCGCGCCGGTTCGCTGTCGTAGCGCAGGTTCAGCATCACCAGCGCGTCGCCCAGGCCGGTGAAACCCAGGCCGATGCGGCGCTTGCTGCGCGCTTCCTGCTGCTGCTGCGGCAGCGGCCAGACGCTGACGTCGAGCACGTTGTCCAGCATGCGGGTGGCCACGGCGCAGACCCGCGAGAAGCCGATCTCGTCGAACGCCGCATCGGCCTCGAACGGGCGCTGCACGAAGCGTGTCAGGTCCACCGAACCCAGGCAGCAGCAGCCATAGGGCGGCAGCGGCTGCTCGGCACAGGGGTTGGTGCTGACGATGGTTTCGCAGTACGAGAGGTTGTTGTCGCGGTTGATCGTGTCCAGGAACAGCACACCGGGCTCGGCATGGTCGTAGGTCGAGCGCATGACCTGGTCCCACAGTGCACGCGCCGGCACACGCCGGTACACCCACAGGCCGTCGCCGCGCTGGTGGGCACCGGCCTGGCGCAGGGCCGCACCCGGCTCGGCGCGGTGCACCAGTTCCACGTCGGTGCCGGCCGCCACGGCCTGCATGAAGGCATCGGTGACACCGACCGAGAGGTTGAAGTTGCGCAGGTCGCCGCCGTCCTTGGCGTGGATGAACTCCTCGATGTCCGGGTGGTCGCAGCGCAGCACGCCCATCTGCGCGCCGCGGCGCGCGCCGGCCGACTCCACCGTCTCGCAGCTGCGGTCGAACACCCGCATGTAGCTCACCGGGCCGCTGGCATTGCTGTGGGTGCCGCCGACCCAGGCGCCACGCGGGCGGATGCGGCTGAAGTCGTAGCCGACACCGCCGCCGCGGCGCATGGTCTCGGCGGCTTCGGCCAGTGCGGTGTAGATGCCGGGGTGGCCGTCGTCGAGCTCGACGATGCTGTCGCCCACCGGCTGCACGAAGCAGTTGATCAGCGTGGCCTGCAGCCCGGTGCCGGCGGCCGACTGGATGCGCCCGGCCGGAATGAAACCCTGCTGCAGCGCCTGCAGGAAGCGCGCTTCCCAATGGGCGCGCTGGTCCTCGGGCTCGGCCTGGGCCAGCGCCTGGGCGACACGGCGGTGCACGTCGTCGGCCGTGCGTTCGTCGCCCTTGGCGTACTTCTCCAGCAACACCTCGTCGGCGATGGGCTGGGCGGGCAGGGCCAGGACGCTGGGGCGGGGGTCGGCGACAGTCATGCGCCATCCTAGGCAGGACGGCATGGCCGACATCTGAGCCGGGTCAAGCCCAGGCGCGGCTCACTCTTCCATCAGCACCGACGGCGAGAAATCGGCGCGACGGGCCTCGTGTTCGTCGTCCAGCAGCACCTCGGGCGGCAGCGGGCGGGCGAAGTAATAACCCTGCAGCTCGTCGCAGCCCAACGCCACCAGCGCGTCGCGCTGCGCCGGCGTTTCCACACCTTCGGCGACGACACGCAGGCCCAGCGCGTGGCCCAGGTGCACGATGGCGTCGACGACGGCGCGGGCGTCGGCATCGCGTGCCACGTCGGCGACGAATTCGCGGTCGATCTTCAGCTCGTGCGCGCGCATGCGGCGCAGCTTGGCCAGGCTGGAGTAGCCGGTGCCGAAGTCGTCGATGGACAGCTTCACGCCCAGGCCCGCCAGGCCTTCGAGCACACGCTGCGTGGTCTGCGTGTCTTCCATCGCCGCCGATTCGGTGATCTCGCAGACCAGCTGGTCCGCCGCCAGACCGTGGCGGTGGATCGCGGCGCCGACACGTTCGACGATGTCGGGCTGGCGCAGCTGGTAGGCCGAGAGGTTGATCGAGACACGCAGCCGCCGGCCTTCGGCCGACCATTGCGCGACCTGGCGGCAGGCTTCGTCGATGACCCAGGCGCCGATGCCGACGATGAGACCAAAACGTTCCGCCAGCGGGATGAACTGCACCGGGCCGACGAGGCCCCGTGCCGGGTGCTGCCAGCGCAGCAAGGCCTCGACGCTGCGCACCTGGCCGCTGCGGCTGTCGATCTTGGGCTGGTAGTGCAGGCGCAGCTGGCCGGCGGCCACGGCGCCGCGCAGGCCTTGCAGCAGTTCCAGCTGCTCGGAGGCGCCGTCCTG